>DATKQG010000086.1 GCA_035532835.1 Candidatus Dormiibacterota bacterium | reverse complement strand
CGCGGAAGAATACGGCATCGATATCCTACGCGTCCAGGAGATCCGTGGGTTCGAGCTAGTGACGAAGATCGCAAACACGCCGGAGTTTATTCTCGGGGTCATCGATTTACGCGGAATCATCGTCCCGATCGTCGACCTTCGGATCAAGTTCCGGCTTTCGACGGTTGAATACGATCAGTTCACCGTTGCAATCATCATCAATGTTTGCGGCAAAACCATGGGTATCGTCGTCGATGCCGTCTCCGACGTCATCATGCTCGCGCATACCCAGATCAAACCCGTTCCGCATATGGGAACGCACGTCGACATCCAGTACATCCTGGGCATAGCTTCGGTTGAAGAACGCATGCTGATTCTGGTCGATATCGAGAAGCTCATGTCCAGCGAGGACATGGAACTCGTCGAAACGGCCGCGAGCGCTTGACAAGGAGGTTTTACCAATGCCAATCCTTATCGATTTGAACGGACAAGTCGCGCGGCGTTGCGCCGACATTTCAGCCGCTCTCACCCGTATAGCCGGCGGCAATTACGACGTCTCGCTGCCCTCCGACGGAGGCGATCCTCTGCGCGAGATCGTAGAGGGGCTCCACTCCTTGCAAGCCGGTTTGCGCGAACAGCGCAACAAACAAGAAGACGAATTTTTACGGCTCCAATGCGCGCTGCAGAATGTTTCGACCAACATCATGATCGCAGACAACGAGTTTCGGATCGTGTACATGAACCGGTCGATAGAGAACATGTTCCAGAACGCGGCAGCAGACATCCGCAAGCAGATTCCGGGCTTCGACCCGACAAGTCTGAGCGGTCGCTGCATCGACGAGTTCCACCGCGATCCCGCGCACCAGCGCCGCATTCTGTCGGCCCTTCAGAAGGACTCGTACAAATCGCGTATTGCGATCGGCGGGCGTTCTTTCGATCTTTCGGCAAACGCTGTCTATAGCGATGCCGGCGAGCGCATAGGCACGGTGGTTGAATGGGACGACTGTACTGCGGCTCTTCTTTTTGAAGGCGAGCAGCAGCGTCTGAGTGCGGAAAGTGCCCGCCTGCTTTGCGCGGTCGATAACGTGTCGACGAACATCATGATCGCCGACAATGATTTCCGCATCGTATTTCTGAACCGCGCGGTTCAGAAGATGTTCGAAGAAGCCCTTGTCGACATTCGCAAAGACCTTCCGCATTTCGATCCGAAGGCGCTACTGGGCACGTGTATCGATGATTTCCACAAGCGAGCGCAGCATCAGAGAGACATTCTCTCATCGATGCGCGGCGATGCGTATAAAGCGCGTATAAGCATCGGCAGCCGCTTTTTCGATCTAGCGGCAAATGCGGTCTTTAGCGATAGCGGCGATCGCATCGGTACGGTGGTCGAATGGTACGACTGTACCGCGGATCTGAAGGAGCAGGCCGAGGAGGAACGTCGCAAAGCGGAGATGTTACGGATCAAGACGGCGCTCGATAACGTTTCGACGAATACGATGTTAGCCGACGAAAATATGAAGATCGTCTATATGAATAAGGCGATTCTCGATATGTTCCGTGTGGCGGAGAAAGACATCCAAAAAGATCTCCCCAACATGCACGTCGAGCGTCTCCTCGGTACGAGTATCGACGAATTCCACAAGGTGCCCGCGCATCAGAGGCGCATCTTGGGCAGCATTACGGACACACACCGTTCCGAGGTCACGATCGGCGGGCGTACCTTTGTATTGTCCGCTAATGCCATTATGGACGAGAAGGGCGCACGCCACGGCGCCGTTGTAGAATGGGTCGATCGTACCGCGGAGGTACAGGTCGAAAAGGAGGTCGGCGACATCGTTTCGGCGGCTTCCGGCGGCGACTTCTCGCAGCGCATTATCCTAGCCGGCAAAGATGGCTTCTTCCACGCACTCGCCGCATCGATCAATACGTTGATCGATATCTGCGAGATGGGACTAGGCGACGTCATGCGCGTCTTGGCCGCATTTTCGCGCGGCGATCTCACGGAGCGTATCGAGGCCGACTACGGCGGTATGTTTGGGCAATTGAAAGACGACGCAAACGCGACGTCGAGCAGCTTGCAGATGCTGATCCAGCAAATCAAGACGGCGGTCGACGCCGTAAAGAGTGCTGCCGAAGAGATCGCCGCCGGCAACGCCGATCTCTCACAGCGCACGGAAGAACAGGCCTCCAGTCTGGAAGAAACCGCTTCCAGCATGGAAGAGCTCACCGCTACCGTGCGTCAAAGTGCGGAGAATGCGCGGCAAGCCAACCAGCTCGGCCTGGGGGCGCGCGACGTGGCGATCAAGGGCGGCGACGTGGTCGAACAGGTCGTTGTCACGATGAGCGCGATCAACGACAGTTCGCGCAAGATCGTCGAGATCATCAGCGTCATCGACGGCATCGCGTTCCAAACCAATATCCTGGCTCTGAATGCCGCGGTAGAAGCCGCACGGGCAGGGGAACAGGGGCGCGGCTTCGCGGTCGTGGCCGGGGAGGTGCGCAACCTCGCACAACGCAGTGCTGCAGCCGCCAAAGAGATCAAGACGCTTATCGGGGGATCGGTTGAAAAAGTCGAAGGCGGCACGCGTCTGGTGCAACAGGCCGGCACGACGATGAAGGAAATCGTCGATTCGGTGAAGCGCGTTACCGAATTGATCGGCGACATCGCGCAGGCGTCGCTGGAACAGAGTAGCGGCATCGAACAAGTGAACAAGGCGGTCATGCAGATGGATCAGATCACACAGCAGAATGCCGCCGTTGTAGAAGAAGCCGCTGCTGCCGCGGTTTCGCTCGAAGAGCAGGCTCGCTCGCTCGCAATAACGGTTGGAACCTTCCGTGTCGATGGGGTGCTTCCGCTCGCCGGTGCGCCGGCAACACCGGCGCTGGCACTGGCGAAGCCGGCGAAGAACGGACGGGGAGCGCCCGTAAGGCGCGGTGCAAAAACTCAAGCTGATGCCGATTGGAAAACATTCTAGAATCGTACGGCTTCACCGAGAGCGATTTCCGCCGAGTTCGCGCCCTTATCCGCGAATTGGCGGGGATCGCTCTAGGGGATGTCAAGCGCGAGATGGTGTACAACCGCCTCTCGCGACGGCTTCGCGCTCTTAAGATCGAGTCGTTTCACGAATATCTCGATGTAATCGGTAGCGACGAGTGCGAACGCGTGGCATTCGTCAACGCGCTGACGACGAACCTGACCGCGTTTTTTCGGGAACCCACGCATTTCGTGATGCTGGATGCATTTTTGCGCAAGGCTAAGCGGCCGATGAGAATCTGGTGCTCCGCCGCGTCTACCGGCGAAGAACCATACTCCATCGTGATGACGGCATGTGAATCGCTACGGACGCTGGAGCCGCCGTGCAACGTTCTTGCCACGGATATCAATACCGAGGTCTTGGCGCAAGGCGAGGCAGGCGTCTATGCCTTGGATCGCTGCAAGGATCTGACCCAGGAGCGCCTCCATGCATTTTTTCTTCGGGGGAGCGGGCCGAACGAAGGCTTCGTTCGCGTTCGCCCAGAGGTGCGCAGTCTGGTCGTGTTTCGCGAAACAAATCTTCGTTCCAATGCGTGGCCGTTAAACGGAGATCTAGACGTGATTTTTTGCCGGAATGTGCTTATCTATTTCGATAAGCCCACGCAGCGCGACGTGATCGGGCGAATGGTGGGGCTGCTGCGGCCGGGGGGCTTGCTCTTTACCGGGCATTCCGAACTCATCAGCGGATTTAACGAAAGCCTCAAACCAGTCGGCCGTACAACCTACGAACGCACAAGCACGGCCTGACCCTGTGAACGACAACCCCCTGCTTCCGAATCGTTATTTCGATACGTATTTCAAGACCGATACGGTCAAGCTTACGCCCGGACAGTATTACGTTACGGATGAAGACGTCGCCATCGTGACCGTGCTTGGATCGTGCATTGCGGCGTGCATCCGCGACGTCACTAGCGGCAAGGGTGGCATGAACCATTTTATGCTGCCCGCCATTCGCAGCCAAGACGGCGTCAAGATCGGGCATACACTGGGCATGCGCTACGGATCCTACGCGATGGAACTGGTTATCAACGAACTTATCAAACACGGGTGCCGCAGAGAAAATCTCGAGGCCAAAGTTTTCGGCGGTGCGGCGGTCGTGAAAGCATTCACTCAACTCAACATCGGGGTAGATAACGCCGTATTCGTTCGGGAGTACTTGAAGGTGGAGAAAATCCGTCTCGCATCGGAGGATCTCTTGGGCGACGTGCCCAGGAAGATCTACTTTTTTCCGCGCACCGGCGTCGTGCACGTTAAATACCTGCGTACGGTCACGAACGACACGGTGTCGGCCCGTGATGTCGAATATATGGAAAAGCTCTCACGCCAGACGATCTATGGCGACGTGGATATTTTCTCGTGACCCCTATCACGCGTTTGCTCATCGTCGACGATTCGTCGATCATGCGTAGCGTTCTTCGTGCGGTCATCACGGCAATGCCGGGGATAGCGGTTGTGGGAGAGGCGGCCGATGCCGAGCAAGCACGTGAGGCAATCGAAATGTTGGTGCCGGATGTGATGACGCTCGACATCGATATGCCGGGAATGGACGGGCTTACCTTCCTGGAACAGATTATGCAGGTTCGCCCGCTACCGGTGATCATGCTCTCCTCGCCGACCGTGGCGAGTACCGAACTCACGCTGCGCGCGCTCGAATTGGGCGCGGTGGATTTCGTATTGAAACCGATCGTATCGAACCCCTCGGATTTTGGTGCCTTCGCCGATCTTCTTTACGAAAAGGTACAAGCGGCTAGGCGCGCGCGCATGCGGACGCCCGCCGGGGAGTCCCGCAACGGCCTTATCTTGATCGGTGCATCGACCGGCGGAGCCGAGGCTTTGCGAACGATCCTCGCCGCGTTACCCGCGACGCTCTCGCCCGTCGTCGTTACGCAGCACATGCCCAAGCTGTTCACGAGGTCGTTCGCCGAGCGAATGGATAGATCGAGCGCGCTGAGAGTTCACGAAGCGGCGAATCTCGATGCGCTGCTTCCCGGACATGCATACATTGCTCCGGGGGATATGCACCTGCGCGTCGCCGGGCGTCCCGGCGAATACCGTGCCGTCCTGGATGAGGGGCCGCGAGTCAACCGCCATCGCCCATCCGTGGACGTTCTTTTTGAGTCGGCTGCCAAGGTCGCGAGTTCTGATGCGGTCGGCATACTACTCACGGGCATGGGAGCCGATGGCGCAAAGGGGCTGCTCGCGTTACGTCGGGCCGGCGCTCATACGGTGGCCCAAGATGAGGAATCCTCGATGGTGTTCGGCATGCCGAAAGCGGCGATCGATCTCGGAGCCGCATGCGAAATCGTACCCTTGGAACTCATCGCGCAACGGATCGTCGCTACGATGCGACGACAGCGGGAACGTCGAGGATAAACGCAACCTCGCCGCTTCCCATGACGGTGGCACCGATCAACCCGGGCACGCGTCGGAAGTTGGCTTCGAGGCTCTTTACGACAACCTGGTATTGGCCTTCGAGTTCGTCAACGCATAGTGCAGCGATGGCGCCTTCGCTCTCCACGACTACTGCGATAGGGCGATGCGCAGTTGCCGCTTCGGACATTCCAGTGATTGAAACGAGCGGTACTTGCCGGCCGCGGAATTCGACGACCCGATGCGCAGAGCCGATGGTATGCACGGAGCGCTCACCGAGCGAAAAGGATTCCACGATGGTTTCCAGCGGAATCACATAGGTCTGTCCATCAGCGCGAACCGCTAATCCATCGATGATCGCAAGCGTCAAGGGAACGCTAAGCGTGACCGTCGTTCCGAGCCCTTCTTTCGAAGCGATGTCGACGCGGCCGCCTAGGCGCGTGACGTTGGCCAGCACGATGTCCATTCCAACCCCTCGGCCCGAGATATCGGAGACCTCGCTTGCCGTAGAAAGGCCCGGGGCGAAGACTAGGGCCCAAACCTGCGCGTCGGGCGCATCGGCGGGGACTTCATTCCCGAGCGCTCGCGCTTTCGCAAGGATGGCTTCTCGGTTCAGCCCGCGTCCATCGTCGGACACCTCAATGAGGACGCGGCCGCTTTCTTGCCGCGCCCGCAGTCGAATCGTGCCGCGCCGTTCTTTGCCGAGGGATTCGCGGAGTGCCGGCGGTTCGATTCCGTGGTCGATCGCGTTACGGATCAGATGCGCGAGCGGATCGGCGATCTGCTCCATGAGACCCTTATCGAGTTCCGTATCGTCACCGGAGGTGACTAGAACAGCATCCTTCCCGAGTTTGTGCGCGGCCTCCCGTACGACGCGCGTAAACCGTGCGAAAAGCATCCCCACCTGCATCATGCGTACCGCCATGACGCCTTCGCGCAGGTCGCGCGTCTGCCGTTCCAACACCTCCACGGTGCTCATCAGGGTTGCATGCACGGCTGAATCGACATCCTGAACGGATTGAGCGAGCGTTGAGGTCGTAACGATCATCTCGCCCGCCAAATTGATGAGCCGTTCGACCTTATCGAGCCGCACGCGAATCGTCGAAGCATCTGAATCGCCTCCGGCCGGGATGATCGAAGGCGTAGCCGGTTCGGTTCGCGCGGGCCGCACGGGTTCGAAGAACCCATAGCTTTCATTCTCTTGGGGAGGCTTCGTGCGAGCGACCATCTCACCGCGGTCGCGCACCCCCGCATTGACGATCTCTACGCCATCACGCGGTCCGCCGAGATAGGCGCAGAGATCGCGGATTTCTTGTTCGGCTGCCGGGGTACGAAGCGCAAAGCGCCAGATAGGCTGCTCGGCATCCTGTGGGCGCAATCGTACGACGCCCAGGTTGGAAAATGCGTCGGATAGTGCGTCCAGGGCCGCGGCGCGATCGGCTCCGATTTGCTTACAGGAGTAGAGTACTTCGAAGGTATGCTGAGCACCGGTCATGGTTTCGGCGGCGAATCGAAGCAGCTCGGTTTCCATTTGCTTGGCGGCCCCAGGATCGATTTCGGTGTCGGCGCGATACGCTTCGAGTTGGAGCTGCAGCACGTCCCGTGCGCTCAGGAGCACATCGATCATCTCGGCCGACATCGCGAGCCTTCCTTGCCGCACGCGGTCGAGGAGGGTCTCCATTGCGTGCGTCAACGTCGTCATCGAGGAAAAACCAAACGTCCCGCTCGCGCCTTTGATCGAATGCGCGATACGAAAGAGCGCCGCGATGTGTTCCTTTTCCGGATTTTCGACATCGATGGCGACGGCGAGTGCTTCCAAATGCTCTAGGTGCTCGGCGACCTCGTCGAAGAAGCCCTGATAGAACTGTTTGATATCTATGGGCACGCTAGAGCACCTTGCGTACGACTTCCAGCAGACGCTCGGGGTCAAACGGCTTTACCAGCCAGCCCGTTGCGCCGGCATCACGTCCCTGTTCTTTCATCTGTGTTCCCGACTCCGTGGTGAGGATCAGAATCGGCGTGTTCCTGTAGGTGGACAACTCACGCAGGCGACGGATCAGCGTGAGCCCATCCATTTTCGGCATATTCTGATCCGTTAGCACGAGCGAAAAGGCGCGTTCTTTGGCTTTGGCGAGTGCGTCCTCTCCATCGGCAGCCTCGGTAACGGCGTATCCTTCGGCTTTGAGCGTGAAGGCGACCATTTGCCGGATCGACGGGGAATCGTCAACCGCTAGAATCGTTCGTTCCATACATACTCCAAATTAGAAGAGATGAACGCTTCCTGCGGTCATCTCTCGCTGTGCCACCGCGTGCGAGGTGGTTTCGCCTAAAATCGCTTTATAATGTGTCTGTGGGCTTGCCAAGCCCGCCTCTAACGAAGTCATTCGACTTTCGGCATGATCGAGCAGTTGTATGACTAGATCGGGAAACTGCAGACAAATCACCGCTTGCCGGACATCATCGGAAACGCCTCCGGCAAGACGGCTCATCTCATCGAGCGAGAGCGTGATGATCTGTTCGGCGCTACGCATTTGCTCGATGACCTCATGGAATCGTTCCTGAGAGGAACGCGCGATCATCTCATCGCTTTCTTTTAGGCTTTGCATGTGACGTTCGACTTCGCCCGCAAGCTGTGAGAGGACTGCGCGCATTTGCTTCGTGATCGTGGAGGAGCGCTCGGAGAGTTTGCGCACCTCGCTGGCGACGACCGCAAAACCCCTGCCGGCGCTGCCGGCCCGCGCGGCTTCGATGGACGCATTGAGCGCGAGCATCTTCGTCTGATCGCTCATGCGATCGATGTCCCCAAACAACTCGACGACGCCGTGAATGCCCGCATTGAGTTGATCGATGCGGGTCGCCAGTTCGCCGACGACCACGGCATTGCTCTGCAGTTGCGCGACGATCCCCTCGAACGACTCTCGCATTTGCTCTAAAAATAGCTCGACCGCGCATTGCTCGGCGCCGGCCGACGTCACGTCGCGGTTTCGTAGCAGGTCCTCGGCGAGTTCGAACTGCCGCTTCACTTTTTCGTCTAGGCCGACGAAGGTGGGAATCAGCTTGTGGGCTGCATCGGCGACGATCGAGCGAATGCGCTGCAATTCTTCGCGGAGCGAGATGATTTCTTCGCTCCATCCTTCATAGAGAGTAGGTGTTGGGTCGCTCGATGCCCCGAGCGGGGCTTCAATCGCCGCAAACGCATGAGCCAAGAGTTGGATATCCGTCGTAAGCGCGTCGAAGGGCGTGCCGGAATGAGGTATCTCAAGATGCGCCCCGCCGCTCAAACAGGTCGCGATCGCTTCCTTGAGATTCGTGACACAGCGGCCGACCTCACTGAATTGCTCGACCGTTACGTACAGGATACGACCGTCCCGGACTGCATGAATGCGGAAGCATTCGTCCCCGGCGGCAAACCACTCCCAGGCCGTCTGTTCGGGACGCGTCGAGCCCCGTAGCCGTAGCAGTAACGGTGAAAACTCGTATTGGGCAGAGAGCTCCTGCCACGTGCCGCTACTCCATACAAGGTTGCCGGAATCCAGAGCGGCCACGCCAATGCCGGGCCGCGCGAGCGCGAGAGAGAGGTGCTCGATGAGTTTTTCACTATCTCGCGCCTGCTCGCGCCATGTATCGCATTCGGCTTGCAGCGCGGCATGGCGGTTCGCCGCAAGTCTGTGCTTGCGATATGCAAACAGCAAAGCTGCACTGGCAGCTATAGCAACGGCCGCGAGCGCGATACCCATATAGTTCAGTCCTCGGTCCTGCGGCAAGCGGGCGCTACCACCCGAGGCGATATCGTAACCGGGTCGTTACCGCAAGGCGATAATCGTCGCTTTTGCCGTTACGCCGTAGATTCCGTAGATACGGTAATGATACAGCATAACCCTGAAAGGCGGGTACCGGATATCGCCGATCGACGTACGTGTTCGCACCGTTTTATGGTGATCGATCGTAGCAGTCTGCGGATTACTGCAACCTGCGGATCGGACTATGCTTCCAGCGCCCTGGGGCGGGGGCTTCTTGAGGAACTCGGCGAGGATGCGCTCGCGGCGATTTCTCAGCAGCGCGAGTTTTATCGGTACGCCGACGACCACACCGTGCGCGGTGCGGCCCTCATTTCGTCCGACTCCTACATCGTACACCAATCTTGCCACGCGCGCGGTGCTGCGGACTCTCCCGTATGGATGGCTCGCGTTGAGGCCGCGCTTAGCGGACTCGGCAATACTGAGGCGGATCTGTGCGCGACTGCCGTGCGGGCTTTTCGCCGGCTCGGGGGATTCGAGCGCGCCTCTCTATGGCATGCCGACGGTACGCGCTTATGGCTCGTGGATGAAGCTTCGGAGGACAAGCCGGACATCTGCCTGCGCACGTTGCGGCAGCGCTTCGACGAGCAGTTTCTTTTCTCGTTGCAACAGACGGGCGGCTTCACGCTTTGCCCTAAAGCCACGGCGTTGAGCGGCCCCTGGAGTACCATCGAACGGCATATCGATGCCCTGGCTGCGGGTTCGGCGATCGCGAATGGGTACGGAGCCCTCGCCGAACAGTATGCACCGCACACGATCGCGGTCATCCCAATCCTTGTGAGCGGGAATCTCTACGGCGTGCTCATCGGAGCCCTTTCGCAGGCATCATGCCCGCCCGATGATATGTTGGCCGCATGTCGACTTTTCGGTGGCGGCGTGTCCGCCAAGCTGATGAGTTGCCAGGACGGGAATGCTCCGGCCGTCTTGGCTGATGCCCAATTGCTCGAAGAGCCTTTGGCGCTCATTCAAGCATCGGGCTCAGCCGCTCGCTATGCCCAAACCCGAACGCTCGAGGGCATTGCGCCGGCAAGCGGCGGTATCGACGAACTCGTTGCCGCGCTCTGTGCGTTGCATGGCGAGGATGTCTTCGCGACCCGGTCGCTGGGCATCGAGCACCCGGAGATAGCGTCGAAGTATGGCTGGTCCGGAGGGCTGCTCATCCTTCCGCTAACCTCGCGCGGCGAGGAGTATCTTGCATGGTTCCGGCCGAGCGCACCAACGATCGACGCGAGCCTGCCGGTAGAGTGTCGGGCGTGCTCGATCGCGACTGAGTGTGTTGGTGCGAATATGCACGTGTACTCGCGGCCGTGGACATTCGGAGAAATGCAACTCGCTCGCGCGATTCGCCGTAGGCACATCGCGCTGCGGAGTACCGCGGCGGAAATCGCGCTGAGTAACTCGAGCGGTATCGAGCCGCTAACCGGAGCCGCGACGCGCCGGGCGCTCACCGAGCGCCTAGCGCGCCGCGGCACCCTCATGAACGATCATCTCAACGCCCTTATCGTCTTCGATATCGATCGTTTCAAGAGCATCAACGATGCTCTCGGGAACGACGCGGGCGACCGGCTTCTATGCGCCGTTACCCAGCGCGTCGGTAGCATTATTCGGACGTATGACATGATCGCGCGAACGGGCGGAGACGAGTTCGCCGTGCTTTACGAGAACGTTCGGGAAAACGAGGCCGAAATGCTGGCCAAACGCATTTGCGATGCGTTCGAGCGGCCGTTCTTTGCGGAGGGACGCCTGCTTCACCTCAGCGTGAGCGCTGGTTTCGCGACCGCGCGCGAAGATGGCATGCACGAACTCCTACGCAATGCAGACGTCGCGATGTTCGACGCAAAACGGTGTGGCGGCAACCAGTTGTGCGCTTTTTCTCCCAAGGTTCGAACGCTGATGGCAAACCAGCTCTCCGTGGAGCAGCAGTTGCACGCAGCGCTCTCGCGCGGCGAATTCGGCATTGAAGTACAGCCCATCTTTCGCTGTGATGACCGTTCCCTGTGGGGGGTGGAGGCGTTGCTGCGATGGGACCATGCGCAATTCGGATCGATACCGCCCGCGGATTTCATAAAACTAGCGGAAGATAACGGGATCATCACGAGCATCGGCACGTACGTCGTGGAGACGGCCGCCGCATGCTTCGATCGTTGGCGTCGCGGGGCGAAGATTGCGAATGATTTTCGCTTTTCAATCAATTTTTCGAGCAATGACCTCGTGCGTCAGGAAAGCGCGCGCGACATACTGCGGATTCTCGAACGGGCCGGATTGCCGGCCTCGTCGCTGTGTGTCGAACTCACGGAAAGCGCGATTCTCGTCGATCCGGAGCGCGTTTCGGCGACGCTCGCTTTTCTGCGGGACGCAGGCGCCGAAATTGCCGTCGACGACTTCGGTACTGGCTATTCCTCGCTGTCCTTCTTACGGACCCTTCCCATCAGCATTGTCAAAGTCGACCGATCCTTTGTAGGAAGTATGCTCGTCGATAATCGCGATCTTGCGTTGGTACGCTCGGTCGTGCAACTCGCTCACGATCTGGATATGCGCGTCGTCGCAGAAGGCGTTGAATCAGCCGAAGTGCTCGAACGATTGATCGGTCTGAAGTGCGATTTCGGGCAAGGCTTCTATCTGGGAGTTCCGCAGAAGCCACTTGAGTTTGAGGAACAGTTTTTGACGCCAGCGCCGAAAGGGTCGGGCTAATTCGATAGGCGGAGCTGCCGGGCGGCACATCGCCGGTAGCGCCCGGGCACGCCCGTGAAAGGGCTGCTTTAATGAGTACGACGGATTCGAGGCTGTTCGTTATCGCGTCTATCTGCTTTACTGCTCTGGTTCTCAATCTCGTCCAGCGCTCTCGAATTAGGTGGATCGGCGAAATCAAGCTATTCCAGGCTCCGCAAATGCCCGGTCAATTAGGCTTGCTTAGCGCCGCGCGAAAGGGCGCCGCTAGAGTGTGACGACCGTAGCGTTTCCAAGCTCGATGGCGGCGCGAATGCCGTTTTCGGCGGCGCAGCTGATATATGACGCAAGCGCGCCGTCTGCGACCGCACGAATCGCCGCATCCATCTTTGGCTTCATGCCGCCGTCGCATGCATCGGTCGCTGCAAAGGTGCGGGCTTCGGCGATGGTGAGGCGGTCGATGCCGCTGGTTGGGTCGCTAGGGTCGCGCAGGACGCGCGGGACGTTGGTGATGAGGATGAAGGCGCTCGCTTTCAATGCGCCGGCGATGGCGGCGGCTGCGAGGTCGGCGTTGACGTTGTAGGCGTGGGCTGCGTCGGTGGCGATCGCTAGCGGCGCGACCACGGGGAGAAATCCGGCGTCGAGCAACGCGTGCAAAAGCTTTGGATCGCAGGCGACAACTTCGCCCACGAAGCCGAGATCGGCGCCGCTCTCGGGCAGCAGTTTTCCGGCAACGAGCGTCTTGCCGTCTTGGCCGCTGATGCCGGCGGCGGGGATACCTAGTGCGGTGCAGTCGCGGACGATGCGCTTATTGATGGTGCCGCAGAGGACGGCTTCAGTGGATTCCAGCGTCGGGGCGTCGGTCACGCGCATCCCGTCGATGCGCCGCGTGGGGATGCCGCGCTGCGCTAGCGCGCGGTCGATCTCCGGGCCGCCGCCATGGACCAGAACGATGCGGGTTCCCGCCGCCCAGAGGCCTGCGATCTCTCGCAGGACCGGGTCCGAGACCGCGCCCCCTCCGGAGGCTTCCGCGCCCATGGCGTTGCCGCCGTACTTCACGACGAGAAGACCGGAGGCGACTGGGGTTGCATATTCATTCATTCTATGCATAAATATACACACAATGTATGCCGTAGCGCCATCCCCCGCGAATACGCTTCGCGGGAGGAACGTCCTCCAGGTAGATGATCTGACCGCGGCCGAGCTGAGTTCGGTGCTGCGCCTTGCGACCTACCTAAAAACCCTCCCGCTAGCGGAGCAGCGCTCGCTGGCCCGAGGCCGGACGCTTGCAATGCTGTTTGAGAAGCCGAGCCTGCGCACGCGCGTTTCCTTCGAGGTGGCGATGAACCAACTCGGCGGCGAGACGCTGTTCGCATCGGGCAGCGAATTTATGGTCGGCTCCCGCGAAACGCCCGAAGATGTTTCGCGCGTGCTCTCGAGATACGTCGACGCGATCGTGGTCCGCACGCACGCGCACGAACCGCTCGAGCGTTTCGCTCGCGCATCCACCGTGCCGGTGATTAACGGTCTCTCCGCCGCGGCGCATCCGTGCCAGGCGTTGGCCGATCTGCTCACCATGCAAGAGCGCTTCGGCTCGGTCGAAGGCTTGCGGATCGCATATCTGGGCGATGCCAAGAACAACGTTGCGGCCTCGCTTGCCGTCGCGGCCGTGCAGCTCGGCGCGACGGTGCAGTTCGGCTGCCCGCCGACGCATCGGCCGAGCGAAGCCTACCTGGAGCACTTGCAGGCGCTCGGCGCACCCTCTGGCGGGTCGGCCCGCGCGTTCTCGAGTGCGGTGCGGGCGGTGCGCGGCGCGGACGTACTCTATACCGACGTGTGGACGTCGATGGGCGAGGAGCGCTATCGCGAACGCAACGATGCGATGTTGCGCCCGTACGCGGTAACCGACGAACTGCTGGGCTACGCGCAGCCGCATGCCATCTTCATGCACTGTCTCCCCGCGCATCGGGGAGAAGAAGTCACCGAAAGCGTGATCGAGGGCGAGCATAGCGTCGTCTTCGACCAGGCCGAGAATCGTTTGCACGCGCAGAAGGCGCTGCTTGTCGCTCTCCTCACCGATTGTAAGGGAATGCCGGTATGAAAGACCGCCGTCAACGCGCCATCCTCACCCTGGTCGCGACGCGACCGATCCATTCGCAAGACGAACTCGTTGCGCTGCTCGAGAAGCAGGGCTACGAGGTGACGCAGGCGACCGTTTCGCGCGATATCAAGGAGCTCGGGCTCATCAAGGTGCCGATTAAGACCGAGAGCGACGACGACGCGCTTTTCAAATACGTCGTGCCGAGCGCGACGGTGAATTACGTCTCGCGGTTGCATCGGGTCGTTTCGGAGCTGGTGCTCGGTGCGGAAGGGAGCGTGAACCTCATCGTCTTGCGCACGCCGCCCGGGAGCGCGATGATGGTGGCATCGGCCATCGACGAAGCGGCGTGGCCGGAGATTATCGGCACCGTCGGCGGCGACGATACGATCCTGGTGATCGTACGGTCGGCCGAAGAAATGCCCGTGATCAAACAACGTTTTCTCGATCTGAAGGGGACTAACGCGGCATGAGCCGGATTGTTTTAGCGTACTCAGGTGGGCTCGATACCTCGGTGCTGCTCAAGAAATTGATTCTCGACGGGCACGAAGTGATCGCCATGACGGCCGATCTCGGCGAGAGCGACGCTTCGACCGCGCTCCAGACCGGGTCGGCGAGCGGCAACCCCGCATCGGAACTGGAGGCGGTGCGCGCGAAGGCGCTGGCGCTAGGCGCGTACGATGCGGTGGTGGTCGACGCGCGCGATCGGTTAGTCAACGAACACGTGTGGCCCGCGTTGCAAGCCAATGCGTTGTATCAGGGCGTGTATCCGCTCTCGGCCGCGCTTTCGCGTCCGCTGATTGCGGCCTTATTGGTGGAGACGGCACAACGCTTCTCGGCCGACACGGTCGCGCACGGTTGCACGGGGAAAGGCAACGACCAGGTGCGTATAGAGCTGGCGGTGCGGGCGCTCGACCCCTCGCTCCACGTGCGTGCACCGCTCCGCGAGACGCCGCTTTCTCGGCCGGATGCGATGGCGTTCGCCGCGGCGCACGGCGTCCCGATCGCGCATACCGCGGCCAAGCCGTACTCCATCGATGCGAATCTCTGGGGGCGCTCGATCGAGGCGGGCGTGTTGGAAGACCCGTGGAACGAGCCACCCGAGGATGCTTACGCGTGGACCGCATCGCCGCAGACGCGCCCGCAGGCCGCCGACGAGATCGTGCTGACGTTCGCGGCGGGAGTACCCGGCTTCGGCGCGCTCGGCACAACGTTGAACGCGATCGATGGGATCGCGGCGCTCAACGTGCTCGCGGGCAAACACGGGATCGGACGCATCGACATCGTTGAGGACCGCGTCATCGGCGTGAAATCGCGCGAAGTCTACGAAGCGCCCGCTGCGAGCGTTTTGATTGCGGCCCATAAGGCGCTGGAGCGTTTGGTGCTTACGCGCGACGAACTGCGCTTCAAAGCGACGTGCGATCAAAAGTATGCGGAACTGGCGTACGACGGGCTTTGGATGTCGCCGCTGCGCGATGCGCTCGATGCCTTCAATGCCAGTTTTGCCCGGCGAATGGCGGGCGAAGTGCGGGTGCGCCTGCATCAAGGCGCCGTCACCGTCACCGGCGTGCGCTCGGAGTTCGCGCTCTATGACGAAGCCTTGGCAACGTACGGCGCCGGGGATGCGTTCGATCACCATGCGGCAGATGGATTCATTCGGCTCTACGGACTCCCGCTCGATCGGATCGCGCGGTTGAAGGCGCCGGTCGCGGCCGGATGAGCGGATTGAACGGCTCGAACGCTACCCCCGCTGCCTTGCAGTGGGGCGGCAGGTTCGAGCAGCCGCCGGACCCGGTCTTGTTGGCTTTCGGATCCTCATTGGAAGACGATCTCGTGTTGGCGCCCTTCGACGTTCTGTGTTCGCAAGCGCACGTGGATGCGTTGAGCGGCGGAAAGATCGTCGATGAAGCGAAGGCGGCATCGCTGCAGCGCGCGCTCGCGCAGGTAGCAAGCGAGGTGAAGGGCGGCAGTTTTGCGGCGTGGGCACGCGCGAGCGGTGCGGAGGACGTGCATGGCGCCATCGACGGGCGAGTGCGCGAACTGTGCGACGATGGCGCCGGCGATTGGCTGCACGCGGGCCGTAGCCGCAACGATCAGGTAGCGACCACGCTCTCGCTCTATGCGCGGCAGCGCGCGCGCGCGGGCGCTGCCGCGTCGATAGCGCTGGCGCGGCATCTCGTGCGCTTGGCGAGCGAGGAATTCGTCGAGGGCACGCTGCTGGCGGCGGTGACGCATTGGCAACCGGCGCAGCCGGTCTCGCTCGCATTCTGGCTGTCGGCGGCGGCCGAGCCGTTCGTGCGGAGCGCGCGGCGGTTTGCGGACGTTGCGAACGATGCCGCCCGTTCGTGCGCGCTGGGTTCGGCCGCGCTGGCGGGATCGACGCTGCCGCTCGCCCGGCATGCCGCGGCGCAGCGCTTAGGATTCCAGGCGCCCTCGCGCAATGCACTCGATGCGGTAGGCACGCGCGACAATTTGCTCGACGTGGCGCAGGCGTACGTGCGGGTGGTGCTCGACGCATCGCGCATCGCTGCGGATCTCATCGTGTGGGCGACCCCGGCGTACGGCTACGTGCGCCTCGGCGATGCCTCGTCGACGGGCTCGAGTCTGATGCCGCAGAAACGCAATCCCGATCCCTTCGAATTAGTGCGGGGCGGCGCGTCGGAACTGAACGGCATGTATGCGGGAGCGCTCGGGACGCTCGCGGGTTTGCCGCTCTCATATCAGCGCGATTTACAGCAAACCAAGCGCCTGGGCTTGCAGATCGTCGAGCGCGGCGCGCGAATGCTCGAAGCCTTCGATATCGCGTTGCGCGATACGACCTTCGTGCCCGCGGCGATGAACGCTCGCGCCGGCGACGGATATGCGGTTGCCACGGATGTGGCCGACGCGCTCATCGCCGCGGGCGTTTCGGCTCGGTCGGCGCACGCGCTGGTCGGCGAACGCGTGCGCGAGGCGGAAGCGCAGGGCCGAGCGCTCGACGCCGGCGATCTGACCGAACTTGCGCGAAAGGCGAATCTCGCACACCTGGCGGCGCCGCTCGAGGCCGGCAGCAGCGTGCGCGCCAAGGTGACGCCGGGATCGACCGGGCCGCAGGCCGTGCGCGAGGCCATCGAGTCGATGACCGACGAGATCGATGCGATCGAGGCGGCGCTATGACGCGCGTGCACGTGTGGGGAGCCAGCGGGTATGCTGCCGCCGAGGCGATTCGGTTGCTCGACGGGCATCCGCTTGTGGAGCTGGGCGTACTCGAAAGCCGGAGCCACGCCGGGCAAACGGTTGCCGAGCATTTTCCATTACTGCGGAAGCTGCCCTATCGATTCTCCGCGAGCGGCAGCCTGATGGCGGCCTTGGGTTCGGGCGACGTCGTGATCGCGGCGGGCGGGCATGGCGAGGCGCGCGATATCGCGCCGGCGATGCTGGCTGCCGGAGCGCGCCTGATCGATCTTTCGGCGGATTTTCGGTTCGACGACGATGCGGTCTATGGGCTGTGCGAGTGGAATGCGGCGCAGATTCTGGATGCGGACTTGGTCGCGAATCCGGGTTGCTACCCAACGGCGACGCTGCTTGCGGTCTTGCCGCTCACGCTCGCGCGCGAGGGCGTTGCGGGTATCGGGACGTTGCAGCGCATCATCGTGGATGCGAAGAGCGGGATCACCGGCGCGGGGCGTAATCCGAGCGTCGGCGCGCTCTTTGCGGAAGTCGCCGGCGATATTCGCGCCTATGGACTCGACGGGCACCGGCATCAGCCCGAGATCGAACGGATCTTCGCGCAACACGCGCTCGACGCGCCGCTCACGTTTACGCCGCACGTGGTGCCGATCGCGCGCGGCATGCTCGTGGATGCATACTGCGTCTTCGACGATGCCGTGGACGCGGATGCCGTGCACGCGTTGTATCGCGAAGCGTACGCGAACAGCCCGTTCGTTCGGGTGCTTGCAAGCGGGCAGACGCCGAGCGTTGCAGCGGTCGTCGGGACGAACGACGCGGAGCTCCGGATCGACGTGCAAGGGAGCCTCGTGCGCGTGATCTGCGCGATCGACAACCTGGGCAAGGGAGCCGCAGGGCAAGCGGTGCAGAATCTGAACATCATGCTCGGCTATCCGGAGGAGACGGGATTTCATGCTCGCGCAGTTTGTGCTTGAAGACGACGTACGGCTGGTTGCCGTGCGTGGAGGGCTGGGCGCGGTGCCGGGCATTCGTTTGGCCGGCGTGCACTCCGGAATCAAAGCGCGCAAGCGAGACCTGGCGTTGATTGCCTTCGACGAACCACAAGTTTGCGCGGCTGCGGTCACCACCAACGAAATCAAGGCGGCGCCGGTGCTGGTGAGCGCGGAGCACCTGGCAGCTTCGGGCGACTCGATGCGCGCGCTGGTCTGCAATTCGGGCTGCGCGAACGCCTGCACCGGCGAGCGAGGTGACCGCGACGCTCGCGCGACGGCACGCCAAGCGGCTGCCCTGCTGGATATCGCACCGACCGAGGTGGTGGTGGCATCGACGGGTGTGATCGGCGTGCCGTTGCCGATGGATCGCCTGCAGCGCGGGCTCGAGCGCTGTGTCGCGCAATTGGAGAACGGCGGAAAATCCAGCCACGATGCGGCCGAGGCGATCATGACGACCGATCGCGTGCCGAAGCTTTCCGCATACTCGTTCTATCACGGCGGGAAGAAGCACGTCGTGGGCGGCATCGCTAAGGGCTCGGGAATGATCGCGCCGAACATGGCCACGATGCTTGCGTTTATCGCGACCGACGTACCGATGTCGCGTGCCGCGCTGCAAGCCGAACTGCTCGCATGCGTGGACGAGAGTTTCAATATGATCTCGGTAGATGGTGATATGTCGACCAACGATGCCACGTATGCGTTCGCACCGGTGGGCACCGACGCTCCGCCGCCGGCTTTTGGACGCGCGCTGCGACAGGTATGCTTGGATTTAGCGCAAGCGATGGTGGCCGACGGTGAGGGCGCGACCAAGACGCTCACGATGCACGTGACCGGTGCGCGCGACACGTCGCAGGCCCGCGCGGTTGCACGCGCGGTCATCAATAGTAATCTCGTGAAGACGGCGCTGTTCGGGGAGGATCCCAACTGGGGGCGCATGATCGCGGCCGCCGGAGCGGCCCGCGTGGGGCTCGATCCGGATACGTGGTCGCTGCTGCTGAATGGAAAAACCTGGGTGGAGCGCGGCGCGATCGAAGCGCTCTCCGAGGCAGAGGCGCACCGCGAACTCGAACTGCACGAGATCGTCGTCGAACTGCAACTTGGCGTCGGCGATGCACGCGCGACCGCGTGGGGATGCGATCTTTCGCGCGACTACGTGCGCATCAACGCGAGCTACCGGACATGAGCGAGGCTATGCTGACGGCGAACGATGCTCTGCTGGCGACTTACAACCGCGCTCCGGTCACGTTCGTGCGCGGCGAAGGCTGTGAATTGATCGATGCGCAGGGAAACCGGTACCTCGATTTTATCGCGGGCATCGCGGTGTGCGCGCTCGGACACGCGCACCCGGCCATCGCCGATGCGGTTGCCGAGCAGGCCAACACCCTCGTGCACACGAGCAATCTCTACCATCACGAACCATCGGGCACGCTGGCCCGCACGCTGGTCGAGCGGTCGGGTTTAGCGCGGGCGTTTTTCTGCAACTCGGGCACCGAGGCGAATGAGGCCGCGATCAAGCTCGCGCGCAAACTCGCCTATCGCAACGGGGAGCCGGAACGGACGACGATTCTGTCGTGTAGCGGTTCGTTTCACGGACGTACGCTCGGTGCGCTCGCGGCGACCGCGAACGATGCGTACAAAGTTGGATTTGGACCGATGCCGGGCGGATTTGCGTTTACGCCGTTCAACGACATCGCGGCGCTGGAGCGAAATCTCGATGCGAACGTCGCGGCATTCATCGTCGAGCCCGTGCAGGGTGAAAGCGGCGTGCATCCCGCCGACCCCGAGTTTCTGCGAGCGGCGCGGCAGTTGTGCGACGAGCGCGGCGCGCTGTTGATCTTCGATGAGATTCAATGTGGAATGGGTCGCCTCGGGCCGCTCTTTGCGTTTGAAGCGTTCGACGTCGTGCCCGACGTGGTGACGATGGCGAAGGCGTTGGCGAACGGGCTTCCGATCGGTGCGATGCTGGTGGCGGAGCGCGCGGCGAGCGGCCTGCAACCGGGCGATCATGGCTCCACTTTCGGAGGATCGCCCGTGAGCGCCGCCGCGGCGATCGCGCATTTACGCGTGCGCGATCAAGTGGGCCTCGAGGAGCACGTACGAGACGTGGCGGCAACGTTCAAAGAAGGCCTGCAAGAGCTGTCGGTCGAGTACTCGCCGGTATTCGGAACGCCGCGAGGCATGGGGCTATTGCTCGGGTTGCCGGTGCACGAGCCGCATGAAGTCGGGAACCTCGTTGCCGCGTTACGCGAGCGCGGGGTACTGGCCGGAACCGCGGGCGGGAACACGCTGCGCTTTGCGCCGCCCCTCATCGCGACGCGCGCGCACGTGGATCGCGTGCTTGCCGCGTTGAGAGTTTGCGCTGAAACCATGGCGGGTACCAGCATGGAAACCGTTCCTGGAGGATAGAGCCATGGCCGTACTCCGCAAAAAGACAACCGGCAAAAAAACGACGCGCAAGACGACCGCACGCAAGAAGACGACATCCCGAAAGCAGGCAACGTCCCGGAAGAAGACGACCCGGAAATACGGGCCGAAAGCCGCGGAAAAGGTCGAACGCGCGATGCACGAGATGCACGAAGGAACCCTCAAGAGCGGCGGCTCCGGAAAACCCGTGACCAGCCGCGACCAGGCCGTAGCGATCGGCTTGGAAGAGGCGCGCAAATCCGGCGCCAAGGTGCCTCGCGCAAAAAAGAGCTAGTGCCGGCCGTCGACCGACCCGCAGAGAAGGTCGTATGACAAGCGAGCGATCACGGCATTCTCATCCGTGGGGACCACGCGCACGCTAACTTTCGAAGAGGCCGCGGAGATCGTGCCCGATCCCGCCGCGTTCAGCGCGTCGTCGATCTCGACGCCGAGGTGACCCAACGGTCGAGCTATAGCCGCTCGGAGCGGTGCTAGGTGCTCGCCGATGCCTCCGGTAAAGACGAGCAAATCGAGCCCCTGTAATACCGTGGCGAGGCCCCCGACCGCCTTGGCGACGCTTCGCACAAAGCTCTCGACGGCGAGCGTCGCGCGTTCGTCTCCGCGTCGCTCGATCAGCGTTTGCACGTTTCCTTCGCCGCCGGAGATCGCCGCGATGCCGCTGCGTTCCTCAAGCATGGATCGCAGCGAAGCGATGTCGAGCCCGCGTTTTTCAATGAGGTAGAGGAGCAGCCCCGGGTCGATATCACCCGGGCGAGTTGCCATGATGACGCCGCCCATCGGGCTGAAACCCATGGTGGTTTCGACCGGTTTTCCGTCGCGCAGCGCCGCCAGACTTACCCCGCTTCCGAGGTGTGCGAAGATGCTGCGGCCGGGAAGTGCGGCGCCGATTGCGGTGCGCAGATATTCGTACGAAAGTCCGTGAAAGCCGTAGCGTCGCAGATAAGGGTCTTCGTCCGTGGGTATCGCGATTTGCTGCGCGATCTGCGGCATGTCGCGAAAGAACATCGTATCGAAGCAGACGACGTGCGGGATCGATGGAAACGCGTTGCGCGCGGCTATAATGCCGGCCAGGGCACCGGGCATATGCAGCGGATCGTACGAGGCGAGTTGTGTCAGGCGCTCGATGAGCGCCGCGGTTACCAGAGCCGGGCGGTCGTCGGGCCCGCCGAATACGACGCGATATCCCACCGCGTCGATGGGCACGTCGCCGGCGATGGCGTCCGCGGCGGCGGCGCTCGCTGCTGCGGACGCGGCGCCGAGATCCGGGGTCCGGCGGTCGTTCCAGCTTGTGGCGCGCCGTGTAGCGGTGGCGTCGGTCGCGTAAACTCGGTATTTCAGCGACGACGAACCCGAGTTCAACGTCAAGACGTTCAAGGTGCTTCGGCCCGGGACCACGTCCAGTTTTTCACCTCCGGCAGATCGTCTCCGAACGTCGTGATATAGTTGCGATGCTCTACGAGCCGGTCGCGAATCAACTGTTTCGCATGCGCGCTGCGTTCTTGCAGGCGCGCGACGCGGTCGATGGCATCGCCCGCCAAGTGAAAGCGATCGAGTTCGTTGAGGACCGTCATGTCGAACGGCGTGGTCGTCGTGCCTTTCTCCTTATAACCGTGTACGTGCAGATTGTCGTGATTGGTGCGGCGATAGGTGAGCCGATGAACCAGCCATGGATACCCGTGAAAGGCAAAGATCACCGGCTTGTCGGTGGTGAAAATCGAATCGAAGTCGCGGTCGGTCATGCCGTGCGGATGCGCGCTTTGCGGCTGAAGGCGCATGAGATCGACGACGTTGACGACGCGGATGCGCATCTCGGGAACGTGCGTGCGCAAGAAATCCACCGCCGCAAGCGTTTCGAGCGTGGGGACGTCTCCCGCGCATGCCATAACGACGTCGGGCTCCACGCCCTCGTCGTTGCTGGCCCACGTCCAGATGCCCACCCCTTCCGTGCAGTGGGCGACGGCCGCCTCCATTCCCAGCCACTGAAGCTCGGGCTGTTTGCCCGCGACGACGACGTTGATGTAGTTGCTGCTGCGCAAGCAGTGATCCGTCACGGAGAGCAGGGTGTTGGCATCGGGCGGCAGATAGACGCGCACGACGCTCGCCGACTTGTTCATCACTACATCGAGAAAGCCGGGATCTTGATGCGTAAAGCCGTTGTGATCCTGGCGCCATACGTGCGATGTCAGCAAGTAGTTGAACGATGCGATCGGCGCTCGCCACGCGATGGCATTGGCGGCGTCGATCCACTTTGCATGCTGGTTGAACATCGAGTCGACGACGTGCACGAACGCTTCGTACGACGTCAAGAGCCCGTGCCTCCCAGTGAGGAGATACCCTTCGAGCCAGCCTTGTACGCTGTGCTCGCTCAGGATCTCCATGACCCGCCCGTCCGGGCCGACGTGGTCGTCGATGGGAATGATGTGCGCCGTCGAACAACGATCGGTAATCTCAAAGAGCGCATCGAGACGATTCGAGGCGGTCTCGTCGGGAGCAAATATGCGGAAGGTCGTCGGGTTCGCGCGGATCGTATCGCGCAGGAACAGTCCGGCGACGCGCGTGGACTCAGCCACGCTATTGCCGGGTTTTTCAACGGTCACCGCATAGTTCCGAAAGTCGGGAAGAGCGAGCGGGACGAGCAATTCCCCGCCGTTGGCGTGCGGGTTGGCACTCATGCGGCGATCCGCCGACGGCGCCAAGCGCGCGATATCGGGACGCAACCGCCCGTCCTGGTCGAATAACTCTTGGGGTCGATAGGAACGCATCCATGCTTCGAACTGCGCGAGATGCTCGGGCTTGTGTTCGAAGTCCCCGATGGGAATCTGATGCGCGCGGAACGTCCCTTCGATCTGCAAGCCGTCAACGTATTTCGGGCCCGTCCAGCCCTTAGGAGTCCGCAGTACGATCGCGGGCCATCGCGGCCTTGCCGAGAAGCCGTGCGCGCGTGCGTCGGATTGAATGCCGCGTATCCGCAGCACGGCCGCGTCGAGCGCCGCTGCCAAGGCTTGATGCACGAGCGCCGGGTCGTCGCCGGCGACGAGCTGCGGTTCGTATCCGTACCCGCGCAGGAGCGAGAGCAATTCGTCCTCATCGATACGCGCCAAGACCGTTGGGCCGGCAAGTTTATAGCCGTTGAGATGCAGGATCGGTAAGACCGCGCCATCGTGCACGGGGTTGAGGAATTTGTTGCCGTGCCAACTGGTCGCAAGGGCGCCCGTCTCCGCTTCGCCGTCGCCGATGACGCAGCATACGAATAAGTCCGGATTGTCGAAAGCTGCGCCGTACGCATGAAGCAGACTGTAGCCAAGCTCGCCACCTTCGTGGATCGATCCGGGCGCATCCGGCGACGCGTGGCTCGGAATGCCGCCGGGAAAGGAGAACTGCTTGAAGAGCCGCTGCATGCCCGATTCGTCTTGCGAAATGTGGGCGTAACGCTCGGTGTAGGTGCCTTCGAGATACGCGTTGGCAACCACGGCGGGCCCGCCGTGCCCCGGTCCGGCGATGAAGATCGCGTTGAGATCGTTGCGCCCAATGAGCCGGTTCATATGGGCGTAGACTAAGTTGAGTCCCGGCGAAGTGCCCCAATGGCCCAGGAGCCGCTTCTTGATGTGTTCGATCCGTAAAGGCTCCCGCAACAGAGGATTGTCGAGAAGATAGATCTGCCCGATGCTGAGATAATTCGCCGCGCGCCAATAAGCATCGACGCGTTGGAGTTCGTCTTGGCTCAAGGGTGTCGTCGGCGTATCGGCGTGAGTCTGCATGCTAAACCTCGCGTTTTAGGCTGTATGTGAAGCGATGAGGGGAGTGACGTCGCGACCGACTCCGAACAAACGGTAGATCGGAAGCTTTACCAGCAACAACAGCAAACCCCAGATCGCAATAGCGATCAGCGCTTGCGCTACAACGGCGGGCGGTAACGGGGGCATCAGCGCTCCGCGTAGCGCCATCCAGGACACCCCGGCAATCGCGAGCACCGCGCTTCCGACGAGAAACGCCGATGGAGGTTCCTTGAAGATCGCGTCTCGTTCTCGTAAAGCCAGGATCGCGACTTGGCCCATGCAGGCTAGAGCGAAAAACGCCAGGCCGCGTAGTGAGGCTAGGTCCAGACGGGCCGTCGACCGTTCGTACATCAGTAACGCTAGAATCGCGGCAGAGGTGAAGATGCCGATGGTAGCGGAGGCCGTCACCAGGCGACTCACGTGCCAAGCATCGAAACCCCGTGACGGTGCGACGCGATCGCTGGAAAGAGAGAGCGTCACGAAATCGTTGAACACCATCAACGCGACCATCAATGTTGCGGAGAGCACGAAGTGGCGAAAGATGAAGAAACCTATGCTGGTTACCAATACGATTTCGAAATATTTCACGATTTTGGCGACGACATAGGTCAACATGCGCTGATAGATACGCCGGCTGGAGTCGATGGCGTTGCGCACGTTCGCGAGGCCAGGCTGCGTCAAGATGATACTCGCAGCGGCTTTGGCGATATCGGTGGCGTTGGAGACGGCGATGCCGACGTTGGCGGCCTTGAGCGACGGAGCGTCGTTCACCCCGTCGCCGGTCATGCCGACGACGTGCCCGGCGGCCTGCTCCCGTTGCACGATCTGGAGCTTCTGCTCCGGATAGATCGACGCATCGACGGATTCGGGCGGGATGCCGACTTGTGCCGCAACGTGGAGCGCGGTCTCGCGCGCGTCGCCGGTCAGCATCCGCACTTCGACCCCGCGCGCGCGGATATCGCGTACGAGTTCGGCCGCATCCGAACGCGGAGGATCGGCGAGGCCCAGCAAGCCTACCGGTAAGGTTTGCCCACCGCTCGTAACCGTGACGCCGATGACGCGATAGCCCGAGCCTGCCAACGCGGCAGCTTGCGCGAACGCGACCCCGAGTGCGACCGGCGCTCCCTTTTCCACCATCGCGAACGTCCCCCCGGCGAGTTGAACGGTCGCGCTCGCGCGCTTCGTCTGTGGATCGAACGGCACGAATCGCTCGATGGCCAGCGCCTTGTCGGGCGCTGCGCTTTCGGCTGCTGCAGCGAGGATCGCCAGATCGATGGGGTCCTGCCCGGATGCCTCCGATGCGGCGGCCGCGAAGCGTAAGACGTCGTCGCGGTCGTACGGCGCGCACGCGCGGACGTCGGCCACTCTGATGCGGTTATCGGTCAGCGTGCCGGTTTTATCCGCGCACAAGACGTCCATTGAGGCGGCATCTTCGATCGCCGTCAAATGCGTAACCAGGACGCCGCAGCGCGCGAGTTCCAGCGATCCCAGGGCCGTCGCAAGCGTGAACGCCGTCGGGAGAGCGACCGGAATCGATGCTAAGACGACGACCAGCGCGAAGTTGAGAATCTCGGCTAGCGTAACGTGTATTGCGTACGCTGCAATGCCCACGACAACGACGACGGCGACGCTCACGATCGCGAGCGACCGTACGATGCCGAAGATCAGGCGTTCGATGCTCCCAACGGCGCGGGCATCGCGCACGAGCTCGGCGGTTTTTCCAAAGCGGGTTCGGGGGCCGGTCGCTACAACGACGCCGGTTGCATCGCCGCGTCTAACGGTCGATCCGGCATAGATCGTCTCGGATGCACCGGCGTCGCGGGGGATCGATTCGCCCGTGAGTACGGCTTGGTCGATTTGCACGTCGCCGGCGCTCAGTTGGATGTCGGCCGGAACCATATCGCCGACGACGAGCCGGACGACGTCACCCGGGACGACCTCGCGGGATGCGAGGGTCGTCCACGCACCGTCCCGCAGCACTTTGGCATGGACGACGAGGGCGGCGTGAAGCAACGCGACCGCGCGATGCGCGCGCCGCTCTTGGAGAAAAGCGAGAACGACGTTGAAAAACAGCAGGAAGGCGATCGCGATGGCATCTTTATCGCGGCCCGCGGCTATGGATAGAAGAATCGCGCCTTCGAGCAACCATGGAATCGGCGACCAAAACTTGCGTAATAAATCCAGAATCGCAGGGACGCGTATCGCCGCGATCTCGTTGGGGCCCTCTCTTGCGAGTGCCGCGCGCGCCTGCGCGCTCGTTAGCCCGTTCTGCAACGCCATGTTCGCCGCATTCTCATCGCTCCAGACTGATTTCGATCGGCCGGTCCATCTTCACACGGGCCAACGAAGGTTCCGGGAATGGCCGTTCCTTGAACCTTCTCAGACAATCGTCATAATCGTACCATGTCCAGCTTGTATCAGAAGCGCCACATCGCGTGCCCGTACAACCGCGCCCAAGATATTTTGGCGAAAACTTTGCAGCCGTCCGCGAGTTCGGGGCAACCGCAGGTAGTGCTTTTGGCGCTCTCGGAAGCGGCAACCCCGGGCGCCGGAATGAGCAAGGAAGTGGTCGTGACGTTTGCGGCTGCGATCGACCCCATGCATTTCGACCAACCCTGGAGCGTGCATTGGCACCCCAAGGGCGGGGGGCTGTATCCGGATTTCGACGGCGTCCTCACCGTCCGGGCGGACGACACGTACAAGACGGCGATCCTCGAATTGGTGGGGACCTACGAACCACCTCTGGGCGCGGTTGGCGAAGTGTTCGATACGGTGGTCGGCTCGCGTATCGCATCGGCAACCGCCAGAGAGCTGCTGCGCAAGCTCGGCGACGACATCGAGAAGGAATACCGTGAAAGCGAACACGCTAAGCCGCGGTCGACCCCTAAGGAGTAGCAGAGCCTTGTCGACTATCGAGATGTACGTACCCCTGAAGTCACCGCCGGATCTCGTTTGCGAATCGCTCCTGCGGGTCGTTCCCGCGGTCGCGCAGGGTAAGCCGCCCTATGAACGGCTGGCGATGAGCGTAACCCTTCGCGATCTGCGGATCGGAACGACCGGTGAAGTAAAGATTCCGATTAGGACTCGCGTGCAGCGCGAGGATGAGTCGTGGCGCTGCGCGTTGGACATCCAAGCAGCCGATAAAGAGCGGTTTTTCCCGAAATTCCGCGGGCGGCTTACGGTCGTTCCGGTAGACGCGCACTGCGAACTCTGGCTCGAAGGGGCCTACGAAGTGCCGTTGGGCAGCGTCGGTGCGTTATTTGATGCAACCGTGCTGCGCGGTGCGGCCAAGAACAGTTTATGGAAATTTTTGCAGTGGCTAGCCGACGAAATTAAGGCTGACGTGCGCGATGGAGCGCTTCGTTACGAGCGGCAGCCGGCAGTAGGGGAATCGTCGGCAGGGTGATGATGAATGCGGAGCCGCGCCCTTCGCTGGTCGCCACCTTGACGTTGCCGCCAAGCGAGGCCAACAGCTTCTGGACGACGTTGAGGCCGATTCCCGAGCCCTTCCCGGATGCATTTCTGCCGCGGTACCCCGGTTCGAACAGGTGCGGAACGTCGTCACTGGCGATCCCGATCCCGGTATCGCTCACGATCAGCATGAGTTCGGAGCCCGGTCGATCGCAGTGGATTTCAACCGTGCCGCCGGGAGGCGTATAGCGTACCGCATTGAGGAGCACATTGCGCAGGATCTGGCCGACGCGGGATATATCGCCTCGAAAGCTGGTGCAGGATTCGCGGCCTGCCCCGCACGGATCGTAGACGATCCGAACGTTCTTGGCGGTCGCCAGTCCGGCGATGGCTGCAGCGTGCGCGGCGATCAGCGAACAAATGTTAAACGTTTCGATCCGGATGACGTCCCCTAGCGGAACTGCCGCCGGTACGTTCGCGATTTCCTCGATCATGGCGCTGGCAGAAGCAACCGATGCGAGCACGCCGTTAAGTCGCTCGGGTGTGTAGGCGAGCACCCCATCGATGAGGCCTTCGAGATTGGCTTGCGCGATGGTCAGAGCGTTGCCTACTTCGTGACGCAGCATGGTACTGTGCTTGGCGCGTGAGTCCGCTTCTTGTTCCAAGTCGCACACGAGCATGAAGAAGCGGCCGGCGATGGGATCGTCCATGCTTTCAAGCAAAGCTTTGGACCCATCCCAATCGTGTACCGCGGCCAGATCCATCGCATGGAGGAGCCTATCGCGCATCAGGCCTTCCTCATTTTATAGCCGACGCCGTACACCGTTTCTATATACGTCGGGTCGTGCACGTCGGGCTCGATTTTACGGCGCAGATTGTTGACGTGACGATCGAGCGTGCGTTCGAAAATCGAGCCGTCGTCGCTGAGCTTGTCGAGAAGCTGGGCTCGGGTGAGAGCGTGGCCGCAGTTGACCGCGAGCGCTTCGAGCAGCTTGAACTCCGAAGGTGTGAGATGCGCGAGCGCGGATCCGATGCGAACTTCGTGCGCGTCGAAATTAATCGTGAGTTCGCCGATTCGCAGGATGTTATCATCGACGTCGTTGAGCGCATGAGGACGCTCGACGGAGCGACGCATGACCGCTCGCACGCGGGCCATGACTTCGCGCGGCGAGAAGGGCTTCGTAATGTAATCGTCCGCACCCAATTCTAACCCTACGATACGATCGACTTCGTCTGCGCGCGCGGTGAGCATAATCGTCGGAATATTGCGGCCTTGGACGCGGCGCAAGATATCGAGGCCGCTCCCATCGGGGAGCGTGATATCCAGTAGCATGAGATCGGGAGTTGCTTCTTGGAGCGCGAGCATCGCATCGGCGAGCGTGGTGCGGACGACCGTCGTGTACCCGTCGGCTTCGAGATAGGCCCCAAGCGCTTCCCCGATTTGGGGCTCGTCGTCGACGATCAGAATGTGCGTTTCCATCTCCTCGGTATCTACATCCATCCTGCTTCACCCTCGGGTGCAGATTTTGGGAAGGCGACCTTCTCAACGTGCGCTCCGCGGGTGTGCTAGCGTCCAAAATAGGGTTTGACTATTCGGGCTTCGACCGCCTTCCTGGCGGGGCCGTGGAGGGGTGCAGTATGTTTCGGAACATCGTTGTCGCGACCGACGCCTCAGAGGCTTCGCACCAGGCGCTGGCATTGGCGATCGGCCTTGCGAAAGAGGGCGGCGGCAAACTGGTGCTGGTGACCGTCATCGATCTTTCGACACTCTTAGCGCTCTCCGGTTACGAGTCGCCCTATCCGGTCGACGCCATTAAAAGCATGCGGGATGAGGGCCAAGCCAGTCTCGACGCGGGCGTCGCGGCTGCCGCGAAAGACGGCGTCACCGCTTCCACGGTAGTTGGAGAGGGCGATCCGAGCGACGAGATTCTCCGCATCGCAAAAGAGCAGCAGGCCGACTTAATTTGCATCGGCACGCACGGCCGTAAGGGCTTGGCGCGCCTCTTTCTCGGAAGCGTTGCCGAGGGCGTCCTGCGACGCGCGGAGGCTCCCGTGCTCGTCACGCGGCCGCGCACGCCATGAGCGCCTCAACGTTGCCGCGCATCCTCATTCTCGGGGCGGGATTCGCCGGCCATACCGCGGCGCTCCATCTCTCCCACTTGGTGAGCGGAAAAGCCGAGGTCACGGTGGTTGCTCCGGGCAATCGCTTTACGTGGTTCCCAAGCTTAATTTGGGTCGGCACGGGGACGATGTCGGAGGAAGCCGTGCAATTCGAGCTCGCGCCCGTGTACGAGAAGCTGGGCTTCGAATACGTGAACGCGCGCGCGCAAACGATCGCGCCGGACGACCGGTGGGTTGAGGTGCAGTCGGCGGACGGCCAGACGCGCAGGATTGCATACGATTATCTCATCAACGCCACGGGCCCGTATTTGAATTTCGAGGGAACGCCGGGCCTGGGGCCGGCCGCGGGCCACACCCAGAGCGTCTGTTCCGTCGATCACGCGGTGGCCGCTCGGGCCGCATACATCGAGAGCATCGCGCGGATGCGTAAAGGCCAGCGCCAACGTTTGGTGATCGGCGTCGGACATCCGGCGGCGACGTGCGAGGGCGCCGCGTTCGAGTATCTAATGAACGTCGACGCCGATTTGCGCAATCGCGGCCTGCGGGACAAGGCCGACTTAGTCTGGCTGAGCAACGAGCCGGAACCCGGCGATTTCGGCGTCGACGGCGTCGAGGCGCGCAAGCACGGCGCGGTCGTAACGGGCGCCGCGTTGGTGCGAGGACTCTTCGACGAATCGCACGTGCGAACGCTGATGGCCGCCGGTGTGACTAATGTCGAATCCGGACGCCTGACGTACGATCAGATCGGCGTGGACCCGACCACGCTGGACTTCGATTTCGCGATGCTCATACCGCAATTTCGCGGCATACCATTGAAATATATCGATAAACTGGGGGCCGATATTACGGCGGCGATGACGCTGCCCAGCGGTTTTATGCGCGTCGACGCCGATTACGCGTCGAAGACCTACGACGAATATCGTGCCGCGGATTGGCCGGCAACGTATCGCTCACCACTCTACCCGAACGTCTACGCCGTCGGTATCGCGTTCGCTCCGCCGCACCCGCTCTCAAAGGGGAAAAAATCCAATGCCGGTACCGCAATCGTTGCGACGGCTCCCCGCACGGGCATGGCGGCCGGAATCATGGGTCGCACGGCTGCCTACAATGTCGCAGATCAAATAGAAGGCCGCGAGCCCACGCACCACGCGCGGATGAGCGAGATGCCGGCGGCGTGCATCGCCTCGATGGGGCATTCGCTGTGGAACGGATCGGCGGCATCGATCGTCATGGTTCCGGTGGCGCGCGACTTCGAGCGGTACCCACAGTACGGGCGCGATCTCAACCTCTGCGATCTCGATGTGGGATTGGCGGGGGCCTGGACGAAGCGCCTCCTGCACGAAACGTTCATGTGGAAGCTCCAGGCCAAACCCGGCTGGCGCATGATTCCGGAGTAAGATATGAGTACTTTCAGCCGACGTTTCATTCCATATCAGTTGTGGCGTTTTATCGTCATCAACGCAAAGATGTACGCGATAGCGCGCGGCTGGGTCGGGCCGGAGCACTAGAGTGGACCGGGCGCGCGCGGTCGTTCCGCTCGATTGCTCCGAGGCGGAAGCGGAGCGCCTTCTGCCGCGTTATTTTGCGGCGCACCGCGATGCGAGCGGAAAGACACTACTGCGTCTGCGGCTTCCACTCGGCGACTTCGGCATTCCCGGGAAATTAGACGTATCGCGCGCGGTCGTCGCGCGTATTTGCAAGCGGCGGGACGAACAGAACCTGAACGATGAGTTCGGAATCCATTGGAAGCCCGAGGACGGCGGCCCGTTCCCCGAATTCTCCGGCCGGCTAACGATCTGGAGTGAAGAAGATCCCGAACGCTCGTTCTTGGAAATAGATGGCACCTACGAACCACCTTTGGGTACGGTCGTTGGTGCGGCTTTTGACGCAGCCGTGGGGCGTTCGATCGCGGTGCACACCGCGCAGGCTCTGCTCGATGATATTCGGGCCGGAATCGATATGCTTCGTCACGATGCGCTCTGAGCCGAATCCTCGCTGATTCTTCCCGACTCGTTCCCCTTTATGCGATACTCTACGCCAGGAAGGTGCGCGCCTTGCGCACGGCCCCAAAATTGGAGAATGGAACATATGTTTAAATCGATCGGCGTTGCCTTAGCATCTCTGGTATTCGCACTGGGACTAGGGGTATCCGCCGCAGCTCCGGTGGCAGCCCACCCGAGTATCGACATCGTAGCTTCTAACTGGAAGTTTACACCCGGAACCGTTACGGCCCACCTAAACGAGCCGACGACCCTGCGCCTGACCTCTAGCGGAGGAGTGCACGGGATTCAGTCGGACGAGCTTGGGATTCCCAGCACCACCATCATGCCGGGAAAATTCGTGACGGTCACGTTTACGCCTAAGAAACTCGGCACTTACCAGGTTCATTGCGCTGTCTTTTGCGGAGCCGGCCACGCTGACATGGTGTTGGTCGTCAAGGTCGTTCAATGATTGGGCGACCGCTACGGCTTGCAGTCGCTTCGATTGCGGGTACGCTGCTGCTCGTGGCGGGGATGGGTGCTCGTAATGCGAGCGCCATGCCCATCTTCGCCAAGGCCTACGGCGTACAATGTAGCGTCTGTCACACTTTAGTCCCAGCGCTCAATGCCTACGGGCGCTACGTACAACGGACGGGATACGCGTCGCTCAATCGCGACGTCCTAAAAACCGTAGATCCGATTTGGATCGGCGAGCAAATCAACGGCGATAGTGCCGGAGGCGTGAACGCCAACCAGCCGACCTACACGAATTCCGTCGGAAACCTCGCCATCCACGCCGCGGGTTACGCGGCGCCGGATTGGACGTATCACGTTCAACAGTGGTTGATCTCAAGCGATCAGACGGGTGGAACGCTGGATACGGCGTGGATCACATACAACAACTTGTTTCACCGCGACGGCCATTTGTTTCTAGGCAAAATCGAAGCACCGGGCCCATCGCCGTTTAGCCAGTGGTTCGATCTATCGCCCATCGCCACGCCCGAAATCACGGTTGGCGAGCATGCCTATCAACTCGACGGGAATCGTTGGGGCGCGAAATTGGGCTACACCCATAAGTCCATCAATGCGGAAGCCGGGTGGCTTTTGAGCGGGAACGGCTGGCTGGGGAGTGCCGACTTCGACACGGTCCCAGGCACCGACAAGACGTTCCAATGGAAACTTGCCGATGCTAGGCCCGACCAACCGCTGGAATTCGGCGCGTACGGTAGCTCGGGGAGTTACATCGTATCCACCGGAGACGTCGATCGATATACATCGCTCGCCGGCTACTTGCAGCGCGATCCGCAATCGCACGGAGTTCCCGGTGTCCTGGCGATGTACCAGGTAGCGAACGACACGAATCCGGGCCTCGACCTCATCGGCAATCAGTTGCCGGCGGCGCGGAGCCGCGCGATGAGCGCCGAAATATACGAGCCCGTGTTCAAAGGGAACGCCGTGATCGGTTTACGCGACGAGTACACCGATGACGGGCTTGGAAATGTGCTCCATTACGGCAACGTCGACTTTGCCTTCAACGTCCCCGGGCTGCAATATCTGCACGGGTACATCGAAGCGGGGTTGGGAGCTCACTCGGCTTCGCCGAACGGAGGACCCGACTGGCGTTACACCCTATGGTGGAGCACGCCGATCGGTAACTAGGTCCAATAAAACCCCCGGCACCCAGCGGTATCGGGGGTTTTCATTCCTCAGATCTTCCTGCGCGGCACGTACGATCGATCCATGTTGGGCGAATTAAGCCGCGAGCAAATAGAAGATATGCTGCTTACCAACGTCGTCGGAAGAATTGGCTGTCATGCGTTCGGTCGCACGTATGTAGTACCCGTCACCTACGTATATGAGGCGGGCATCATTTACGGGCACGGACGCCTCGGTATGAAGTTTCACATGATGCGAGAGAATCCGCGCGTCTGTTTCGAGGTCGATATGATGGACGGCTTCGCGGATTGGCAGAGTGTGATCGCCTGGGGCATCTTTAGCGAGATGCACGGCGACGCGGCTGTCCAGGCACTAGATCTTCTCGCTCGCGGTGTCGAGAGACGCCTGGAAGGGCCGCCGGGCGAAACCGTTCACCCGAGCCGCACCATGGAAGCCTCGATCGTGTACCGCATCGAACTGCAAGAAAAGACCGGCCGCTACGAGCGCCGAGTATAAAGGTGAATAGATGAAGGCGATGACCGACCCCATGTACGATCGTGCTCCGCGCATCGTGATTTGGGAGATGACTCGCGCGTGCCCACTCTCATGCCGGCACTGTCGGGCGGAAGCCATTCCACGTCGCGATCCGAACGAATTGACGACGGCGCAGGCGTTCCGACTCGTGGAAGATGTCGCGGCGTGCGATCATCCGCTGTTCGTTTTGACCGGGGGCGACCCGCTCATGCGTGACGATATTTATAAGATCATCGAGTACGGAAGCGGACTCAATCTCTCGATGTCCGTCGCTCCAGCGGCGAGCGGACGGCTTACGCGCGAGACGATGCGTCACCTTGCAAGTGCCGGTACGCGGCGAATATCCCTAAGCCTCGATGCTCCGGATGCGCAGGCGCACGATGCGTTTCGCGGCGTCCAGGGTTCGTATCGGCGAACGATGGAAGCTCTTGCGAACGCGCGCGATTACGGCATCAGCGTTCAGGTCAATTCGACCGTAACGAAGCAGAATCGCTCGCGTCTGCGCGAATTTGAAGCCGTCCTGGCGCCGTTCGACATCGCCTTGTGGAGCCTATTCTTCGTACTGCCGGTAGGGCGCGCCGGGCTGGATATGTGTCTCGATCCGGCCGACGTCGATGCAGCCTTTGCCGATATTCATGCCGTTGCCGCGAGCGCGCCGTTCGCGGTAAAAACGACCGAAGCGCCGCACTATCGCCGATACGCGCTGCAGCACGAGATCGTGCCGCCGCGCGATCGTGAGACCGAGCCAAAACACCCGCCGTTGCGTTTTCCGGGCATCGGCGACGGCCGAGGATTCGTCTTCGTCTCTCATCACGGCGACATTCAGCCCAGCGGGTTTCTCTCGGAGGCCGTCGGTAACGTTCTACAGCATTCCCTACTGGATATCTACCGCGATCATCCGGTCATGCGCAGGCTGAGGCGGCCGGAAACGTTCGAAGGCAAGTGCGGGCTCTGCGAGTTCGGTCGCATCTGCGGCGGCTCTCGCGCCAGAGCGTATACGACCTCCGGCAATCCTTTCGCAAGCGATCCGAGCTGCTCGTATCGGCCGCAAGCTGCATCGGCACTGGCATAGAGTTACCAGTCGGGGCGGAGCATGTGCTCCTTTCCGAACGAGACGTTGATGTATGCCGCAACGCGATCGAGAAGCCGCTCTAGGGTCCTACGGGCGACCTGACGCCCCAGTATGGCATCGAGCACCCTGCCGACGATGCCGAAGGGCGGCGTATAATGCCCCTGGATATGGATCGTCGTGCAAATCCCGTTTGGGCGGGCGGTAATAAGCCCCCGAAAGCGCGGTAACGGAAGCGGTCCGTGGACGTGCCACTCGACAACCAGAGCGTCGTGATCGCGGGTCGGATCGGTGAGGTCGCGCGTCGAAACGACTTGGGACTCGACTTCCAGCGACACGTAGGAAAATGGCCCGACTCGGACTCGACTCGCGGCGTAGAAGCGCTGGATTAACGGGATGGCCTGGGTAAACGGACAGTAAACGTCGCGGGTGGCGTGAAGCGTCGGCATGGTGGGCCTTTCGCTGGATAGAAGTCCAAGTATATCTGCGGCTCTCCAACTTGGTAGTGAACGATGTGTGAAGATGTTGCGAAGAGAGCATTCTTCGCTTTATCTTCGAAGGCCGCTATGCTGGCGGCACGATGATCGCTCATTATGACGCCATAAGCCCGACCCTCGATCTACCGGAGTGGGCTTGCGCGAGCCATTTTACGGATGTTGAGGCCCCGGCCGCCGAGCATGCTTTTTTGCGCGCGTGCCGCGGAGAATCGACGCCGTTTACTCCGGTATGGCTCATGCGGCAAGCGGGCCGCTACCTACCGGAGTATCGGCGCGTACGCGAGCGGCTTTCCTTTCTCGATCTCTGCCGCGACTCGCAAACCGCCGCGGAAGTGACGGTGGGGACCGTCCGCAAGCTCGGCGTAGACGCGGCCATTATCTTTGCCGATATTTTGCTGCCGCTCTTGCCGATGGGACTGGGCCTGGAATTTGCCAAAGGCGAGGGTCCGCACATAGAACGTCCGATTCGCGGGATCGCGGATATCGAACGGCTTCCGAACGTGAGCGTCGCGGAGACTTTAGCGTTCGTAGGTGAGACGATCGCCCTCACGCAGGCGGAACTGCGGGGAAGCGTACCTGTTATCGGATTCGCAGGGGCGCCTTTTACCGTTGCTTCGTATGCGATTGAGGGCGGTTCGTCACGCAATTTTACCGAAACCAAAAAGCTGATGTACCGCGAACCGCGCGTTTGGCACGGTTTGATGGCATACATGACGGAGCTCACGTCGGCGTACCTGCGCATGCAGATCGATGCCGGTGCCGATGCGGTGCAGCTCTTCGATAGTTGGGTCGGCTGTCTTTCGCCCGGAGATTACGTCGACTACGTCTTGCCGTACACGCAGCAGGTGATCGCATCGGTGCGATCGAGCGTACCGGTCATCTACTTCGGAACGATGACTGCCGGTTTGCTGGACGTCATCCGGATGACGGGAGCGGACGTCGTCGGCGTGGATTGGCGCGTCGATTTGGATGAGGCTCGCGATCGGCTGGGCGAGAACGTCGGCATCCAGGGAAACTTCGACCCGGTAAAACTCTTCGCCGAGCCTGCCGAGATACGCAAGGGCGCGCGCGAGATTCTCGCCCGAATGGACGGGCAGCCCGGACATATCTTTAACCTCGGCCACGGCGTGTTGCCTGGAACGCCGGTCGATAACGTGCTCGCTCTGGTCGACGCCGTGCACGCCTACGGTCGAAGATGAGCGCAGTCGCTACCACCCGGTACGATGCGGTCGTCCTATTAGGGTTCGGCGGCCCGACGAATACCGCCGAAATTCGCCCATTTCTCGACCGCGTGTTGGCGGGACGGCCGGTTCCGCCTTCCCGCTACGAAGAGGTCGTGCGGCATTATTTCGATATCGGCGGCGTGTCGCCGTATAACGAGTTCACGCGACGGCAGGCCGTCGGCGTACAGCGCGCGCTACGCGAATACGGCGTGGATACGCCCGTTGTGGTGGCGTACCGCCACGCCGAACCGTTCATTTCGGACGTGATGCAGTCGCTCGCGCGCGAAAATGCGCGACGGATCTGCGCGATTCCGTTGGCTCCGCATCAGAGCGCCGCGAGTTGGGATGCCTACGTTCGGAGCGCGCAAGACGCTCTCGAAAGCATCGGCGGTGCGCCGATCGTCGACTACATCGATCCTTTTTTTGACCATCCTTCGTTTATCGGCGCCCATGCCGATCGCCTCGATGATGCCCGCGCGCATTTGGGCGGAGAGGACGCGCACGATGCGGCGATCGTGTTCACCGCGCATAGCATTCCGGTGGCGACGCCGGGTGCCGACCTCTACGTGCGGCAATTGCGAAAAACGGGCGAGGAGATCGCCGCGGAGACGGGGATCGCACGATGGGAAATCGCGTACCAAAGCCGCAGCGGTTCGCCGCGCGAGCCGTGGCTCGGCCCGGACGTTCGCGACGTCATGCGCGGATTACCCGAGCGTGGAATCGGCGCGGCGATCGTCGCGCCGATCGGATTCCTTTGCGATCACGTCGAGGTGCTATACGATCTCGATATCGATGTAAAAACGATCGCGCAAAGCGTCGGCGTACGGATGCAGCGAGCGACGGCCGTGAACGACCATCCGGGGTTTACTCGCATGCTTGCCGAGTTGACGCTGGAGCGCGCACAACGCGCGCCCGGTAGCGAGGGAGCTTGATGGCGGCGCGGCGCATAGCGGTGATCGGCGGCGGCATCAGCGGCCTCGCGGCAGCCTATCGTTGCCGAGAATTGGCGCGGGAGCGCGGACGCGACGTCGAGATCACCGTGTTCGAGCGTGCGTCGCGAGTCGGCGGCTGCATCGCGACGCGGTACGACGAGGGCTGCGTGCTGGAGATGGGGCCGGATTCGTTGATAACCGAGAAGCCCGCGGCGTTAGATCTCATCGGTCGGCTCGGCCTTGCGGACGAGGTGCGGCCGATGCTGACGGAGTACCGCGGGGCGCGCGTCGTGCGAGCGGGACGGCTCGTGCCGATACCGGACGATTTCCGGCTCTTCACGCCGATGTCGCTTGCGGCGCTCGTCGGCAGCCGCCTCTTCACGCCGTTCGGCATCCTGCGGGCGGCATTGGAACCGTTCGTGCCGGCCGCGGCATCGGCGCGCGACGAGAGTTTGGGCTCGTTCGTTTCCAGGCGTTTCGGACGTGAAATTCTCGAACGCTTGGCACAACCTTTGATCGGCGGCATCTACTCCGGCGATCCGTCGCGCTTGAGCATGCAGGCCACGCTGCCGCAATTCCTCGCAATGGAGCGCAAGCACGGCAGCCTCGTTCGCGCGATGCAGGCGATGGCGCGAAACCAGCCACCGAGTGCGGCCCCCCGCATGGTGAGCCTGCGTGGCGGGCTTGGATCGCTGGTCGCATCGCTCGAGCGCGAGCTTGCTGGAACGGTGCGCACGTCGAGCGAGGTCACGGAATTGCGACGAGGTATCGACGGATGGAAAGTCGGCTTGGCGGATGGTTCCAATGCCGATGTCGATGCGGTGATTTGTGCGCTTCCGGCGCATGCGGCCGCGCCGCTTTTCGAACCGTTTGCACCGCAAACGGCAAACCTGCTGCGCTCCATCGCCTATCACTCGGTTGCGACGGTCACCATGGCCTTTACCACCGCCGATATTCCGCCGTTGCCGCGCTGCACCGGTTTCGTAGTGCCGCAGATCGAGGGGCGGCGAGTCATGGCGACAACGTTCTCGAGCCAGAAGTACGTCAATCGCGCGCCGGAAGGCACGACAATTCTGCGGGCATTCGTGGGGGGCGCGATGCAATCCGAGGTGCTGCAACTCGAGGATCGCGACCTCGTCGCAGCGGTGCGTGACGAATTCCGGGAATTGCTCGGGATCGCGGGGCCTGCGAATTGGTCGATCGTTCATCGCCATCCCGAAGCGTTGCCGGAGTATTCGGTCGGTCATACCGGCGTGATCGGCGAGATCGAACGTTCGGTAACGGCGATCGGCAGCATCGCGCTTGCGGGGTCGGCGTATCGCGGTGCGGGCATAGCGGATTGTGTCGCGAGCGCGGAACGGGCGGCCCTAGCGGTCGTCGATTCGTTGGAAGGCGCCTATCTAGGGGTCGCCTAATGTGCGCGCTGTGGATGCAGATCGTGGCGCGTTAAGGTCCTCCGGGGACGCCGTTCCGGTTCTTGCGCTTGCGCTTGCGTCTGCGGCCCAAGCACGCTGTCGGCTCCGCGGGGACGAATTAGCCTTCGCTCGTTCGTTCGTTTCGGCGGTTTCGGCGATGGATGCGGCGGATCGGGCGTATCGTACGGCGATCGAGCGCGAATTGCCCCGCAAGGCGGCCCATGCATTGCTTGAGGCGATGGCCGGCTTTCGCGCAGAGGTCGTCCTGGTGCGGAACCGGGCACGCGCCGAACTGGCCCAGATGTATGCCGGAAGCGGCCGCACGTACGGGCCTTTCGACCCGCTCGACACCTTCGTCCCCCCGCCGATTGGGCTCTCGCACGTCGACGGAACCCGGTCGGCGACGATAGCCGATGCGGCGCGCTCGCGGGTGGACGATATGCGCGCTCGCGTCAATGAGCGCATCGTTCGCGAGTTGAACGACGTGCAGATCGCGCTCCTCATTGGCGCAAAACGCCAACGGCTGCGGGCGTTTGAGGACGCAGTGAGTTCGTCGCTACTCGACGGGCTCCCAGCGGGGACGGTCGGCGGGCCGGAATTCGACCGCCTCGCCGCTCAACTCGCCCAACTGGCGGACGGTTGGTACTAAGGCCGGCGGAGAGCCGAGGGCATCCCTGTGAAAACTGTCTCATTTGATACAGACCAATGAGCCCGTTTTTCTTAAACTTGGCGCAGAATAGAGGGTGCCTTTGAGGGTTTATAAGGTTTGTGGTGCTTGCTTCTTCGGGGAACTCGATATGACGAGCGCGGCTGTCTTGGAACGAGGATTGATCCCGCTCGTAGAGGCGTCCATCGCAACGATCGATCTTAGCGGTGTCGGGTTTGCGGATTCCACGCTGATCAACGCGGTGGCTTGCCTGCTGCGCCGGCGTGAGGCGCAATCCGGTAATAGCACGTGTCTCCACATCATCGGGGCGCGCCCTTCGATCGTTCGGCTCTTTCGCATCACGCATCTCGACACGCACGTGGAATTTTACGACGTGCCGGAGACAGACGCGCGTCTTCCCCTCGTGCGATCCGCCGGCAGAAAGCTCGGAGCGAGGGCGACCGTCCACTCGCAGACGCAAATGTTGTACGTTGGTGAGCGGACCCAGGCAGCGCCGCTGATCTTTCGCGGACGGTATTTCGATGGTCAATAGTTTGCACGGAGGATTTTACGACAGCCGTCGATACTTTGAGCTGGACGACGAACTTGCGGCAATCACGCCGCACAGCGACGTGGTGATCGATATGGCAACGACCGAATACCTGGATGCGTCGTCGGTTAGCCTGCTCATTCGACATCTTGGAGTATGGAGACGGCAGAAGCCTGGGACGCAGCTCCGATTAATTAACGTGCGGCCGGAACTTGCGGAAGCCATGCGCGCAACGAAGCTCGACACGTTGTTCTTTATCAATTGAAACGGGCCGGCTCTGCGAGCCACCGGGAAAGATGCGTATATGGCATGGCAGTTTGCGTCGGAGGATGCCGAGACCGCCTTGGGATCTCGGGACGATTTCGTCGCCGCGCTGCATCTGCAAGTCGGCGCACCTATCGATGAGTTTGCCGCGAAAGTACTCTACACGGAAGTCGTTGCAAATACGGTGCGGCATGCGCCGGGAGCCATTCGCATCGTTTTAGAAGCCCGCGATGACGCGCATTGGCTGTGCGTGTTCGACGAAGGGCCGCCGTTCGACTGGGCGCCCGAGCTTCCCGTCGATCTGTACGGCGAAGGAGGCAGGGGAATGTTTCTTATCGATCGTTATTCGGATTGCGTTGCGGTCGAGCGGCTAGCTGCGGGCGGTAACGCCGTACGTATCAAGCTTAATCCCGGTGCGCACGCGCCCCTGATCCGGAATGAATCCCGGGGCACCTGACGAGCGCCTCGTTTTTTGCTCGGCATTCGAATCGAGAGCTTAAGGGCGGACTTGCCTGGGTACGATGTCGAGTATGGATAAGAAGCATGCGAAGATCGACCACCTTGAGAGCGACGAGCGCAAGGAGGAGCTGCGAGAAGCGGTTATTAGCGCCGATGCGACGGGTTTGATAGCGGGCGAGGAACTCATTACGCAGGCCGAAACGATGCTGCCGATCAGTTCGCAAGAGCAACGGAAGTAGGGAAAATAGCGTCGTAGCGGAGCGTCGTTTGTTCGGTCACGCGGACGCCTGCGGTTGGAATATGCGGGCGCAGTACGCCGTCGTGCATCAGATGCTCGACGGTTACGCCATGCAGAAGAAGCGCCGCATCGGAGATGAGCCGGCGATGGCAACGCCACCAGAGCGTTTCGGAGCACATGATGGCGGTACGTGAGGTAAGGAGCTGGCCGAGCAATGTTTGCAGCGCGGCGGCGAATGGGGCCGTTTCCATGTAATCGGCGTAGGCGCGAAACGACGGGTGGCGAAGCGCGACGTTAGGGCTCGCCCGGTTAGCTTTACGAAATCCCCCAAGGGCGGGTTCCCAACGATATGAGCTGCCGCTTTCTTCGGGAATCCAGCGTTCCAGCTCTTCTCGCCAGAAGTGCGGATGCCGACGGCTCTTCGGAACCGTTCGAACGTCGACGACCGATTCAATACCCGCACCGCGGATCAGCGCGGCGATCTCGCCCGCACTCGCGGTTCCATGGCCTAACGTCAATAGCGTGGGTTCCACGCGATCTAATTTCCGAGAGCGTTGCCGGTATACTGCAAATCGCCCCCCAGTGCGACGAGAACATTTCGAGACCGAGAATCGCAGTTAGCCCTCTTGGGTTACGACGGGCGCGGCTTTCCTCAAGATAAACGGCCGCGCGAGCTGGAGGGCGAGCGCTCCGTAGGCCACCAAAGCAACGACCGAAGCGATATGTGTGTACGGCCGATAGATCCATGCGAGACCGGCCAGCGTCCAAGTACAAAGAATGAAATAGCCAAGCCTGGAATTGTTCATCTCGCGTAGCGAAGGGACGTTCCGCGCACCCTCGCGCCGCGAACGTGCGATCCACAAGATGAACGGAACGATGCGCTGTAAGTAGCCGATAATAGCGGTCCCGATAAAGAGCCACAGCAGGAGTTCGACCGCCGGAGCGACCATGCCGAAGGCGTAACAAAGCGCGGCTGCGAGCGCTGCCGCGGAACCGAGAGCGCTATAGGCAAAGGTCTCTCGCTGGTAGGCCGGATTTCTCGTGCGGCCGATGGCGATGAGTTCGGCACCGAATAGTACCGCGAGTGCGACCGCGGCCAAGCCGCCGAGAATATTTCCCGAAGCAAGAGCTGCGGCGACGATAGTTGAGCCGATGGCGACCGGCAGGGCGCGAGGCTCGCGATTTACGCGTTCGAACATGCGTAATAGGCGGAATGTGATCGCAGTAATAATCGTTACGAAAAAGCCGACGAGTCCGAAAGCCGCGTGATAGCGTATCAGCCAACCGGCCGGAAAACCGCGGTACAGTAACTCGGCCATCCAGGAGCCGATCGCCACCGTCGCGCAGAGCCATAACAGGGCGAGCAGCGATCCCCGGACGGGGATCGGCGGCTTCCCGCGCATGGCCGTAGCTATCAACACGAGTAATTCGATTCCAAGTCCGCTGAGTGCGAGCGCTCCGCCGGTACGGACCAATGCAAACGCGCCTTCTTGGAATCCTAGAACGATGCATACGGTACCGGCCGTAGCGATACCGGCGTGCACGATCGCGAGGTGCTGGAACTGCAACGGCGCCATGGCCACCACCGGGACGAATTGATAAAGCAAACCCAGCGCCACCATCAAAAAGACCCCTACGGCGAGTGCGTGAAGCAGCGCCAAGGGTGCGACGGTACCGACGAGCGTCCAAACGGTCGTAGAGACGAGCGTTAGGAGCGCTATCGACACGAAAAGCAGCGGGATGTGCGGCGGGGGGATCGTTGCGCTTGCATCTTTTGTCGCTAGCAGGGAATGCACGAGGTTGCTGATTGCCCGTTTGAAGTGCGATAGGCTGGGGCCGGAAACACTCGGTTGGCGCAAGACGTTCTACGCTTGTCCAGCACATACTATAGGGGTGCTATGCATAAAAAGACATCTCCGCCCGGCGAACTCGACCTACGCGTTATCGAACCTCGCTTTAAGCATTCTACCATATACGATCGTCTCGATAAATTGGCCCCCGGTCAATCGTTGGTGATCGTGAACGACCACGACCCTCGCCCGCTACGCTATCAACTCGATGCGGAGCACCGGGATACATTTCAGTGGTTGTATCTGGAACAGGGCCCCGAAACGTGGCGAGTCGAAATCAAGAAGTACAAATAGAAAGTGTTCCCAAGCATCGGCGCGCGACCAATCGAAGATACGATGTACGACCACGCGCCTCGTATTGTCATCTGGGAGATGACCCGTGCGTGCGCGCTAGCCTGCCGGCATTGCCGGGCTGAGGCGATCCCACGGCGCGATCCCCTCGAGTTAACGACAATGGAAGCCTTCAAATTGGTGGATGACGTTTACGCATGCGATCGGCCCGTGTTCGTCTTGACCGGGGGCGACCCGTTAATGCGCGATGATATTTATGAAATTGTCGAGTATGGCACATCGCTAAACATTCCGATGTCCGTTTCTCCGAGTGCGACGGGACGGCTGACAAGAGCGGCAGTTACGCGGCTTGCGACGGCCGGGGTCCGGCGTATTTCGCTAAGCCTCGATGCGCCGGATGCCCAGGCGCACGATGCGTTTCGTGGAGTTGTCGGCTCTTTTAAGCGTACGATCGAAGGCATAGGCTATGCGCTCGACTGCGGCATTGGCGTCCAGATCAACACCACCGTGGCACAACATAATCGGCTGCGCTTGCTCGAGTTTGAAGAAGTGCTCGGACCCTTTGGAATAGCGCTCTGGAGCCTGTTCTTCGTGTTGCCGGTTGGGCGTGCCGCAGAAGACATGTGTTTGACCGCGGACCAGACCGAAGCCGCCTTTGGCGATATTTATTCAATCGCTTCCCGTGCAGCCTTCGATGTAAAGGCGACGGAAGCGCCGCACTACCGCCGATTCGCGATACAACACTCTTCCGATATCCGAGCGGCAGGGCGTGCCGTACGGCTGGGGTCCCGCGAGCGCTTCGCTGGAATCGGCGACGGACGAGGATTTGTCTTCGTTTCTCATCACGGGGACATACAGCCGAGCGGATTTCTTCCGCTACCGGTCGGAAACGTAAGGGAACAAAATCTACTCGACGTGTATCGCGACCATCCGATTATGCAACGCCTTCGTGAGCCCCACGCTTTCGATGGGAAGTGTGGGGCTTGCGAATATAACGTGATATGTGGCGGATCGCGCGCACGTGCTTACGCGGCCTCGAGAAACCCCTTCGGTAGCGATGCTAGTTGCGAGCATATACCGGCCGCCTATGCTCGTCACGTACCATGACTCGTACCACGTACCACCATGCCGGCCGTCATGCCATTCTATTGATCCGTCTTGGCTGCTTGTGTGAGCTTGGCTCTATCGAGGCGAACGATGTGGCCGGCGTGCCGCTCGAGGGCATACGCAGCTTCTAACTCGGCGAGGGCGCGGCTTACGACTTCCTTTACGGTGCCCGCTCGCATCGCGATTTCGCTTTGCGTTAGCGACGGCAGGGGCGGGAGCGCCTCCGACATGCCGCTCGCCGGTTGAGCGTAAGACAGAAGAGCCTGAGCCACGCGGGCCGTCGTCGACTGTGAGAGATGCGCTGCGAAGTGATCGATGACGATACGAAAGTGCTGTGCCGCCGCCATCCCCAGGCCATGCAAGACGCTAGGAAAGCGCTCGATGACCGAACGGATATGTTCGATCGGCAAAAGAAGAACGATCGTGTCGGCGGTAACCGCAGCGAAGCGCAGCGGAGTGTGCCCGCCGTCGAGAAGCGCAATCTCACCGAAGACGTCGTTCGGCAAGATCTCAAACATCGTCTGCTCGCGACCCATCGATGTAGCGAGCGTCGCTTGAACGATGCCTCGCTCTACGATGCCGATGTACGGCCAATGGACTGCTTGATCCGCAATCGCGTGGTTGCGTTTCACGCCGACGCGACGCGCGTGGTACGCTAAATGATCCAAGGTCTCCGAATTGAGGTGTTGCAGGAGCGGGCTACGGGCTAGGGTTGCCGAGACGGGCGAATGCGTCGATCCGATGCTGAGTTGACGGAGTCGAACCTCCCATCGGCCATCTCCCATGTGCCGCTGGGCCCATTGATGCGTATCCGGTCGCTTATGCTCGAACTCGGCCCGGAGGGGGCGCGGTTCGTGGTCGGAAATGAGCACCAAGGTCCTCTCAGGCGCCAGCGCGTCAAACAGCGCAAAGATTTTCGGATGCCTTTGCGGCGGGGCGAGGGTTCGAACGTCGAGTCGTACTTCGTCCATGAGGAGATGCTCCTTGTCTGAGCCGAATGCGAACCACGGTTGCTTACGACCGGTAGTGCCTTCGCTACAGTATCAACGGTAGGCCTATCTGGAAACGGGTGCCGACTAAAGAAAAGGAAGATGTAGTTGTAATATCCTTCCTGCATCGCGCGAAGCGTCGCGGGAGCGAAGCCAGGATAGACGAGCCGGTGGAGGTGGTCATTGGAGAGCAATATGGTTCTGGAAATATTCGTCGGGGTGGCCGGCCTAGCGATCGTGCTCATGGTCTGGCTCGCGAATTATCGTTCGGCCGAGCCTATCTCGCAGTCCGAAGTCTCGGCCGCCGGATATGCTATCCGGCGTTACTGGTTTTGGTTTACCCTTGTCGTTGCCGTTGTCGTGTTCGCGGTGACCATTCCGCAGTTTCCGTACCAGAAAGCGCGTGCCGACGAAAATGCTCGACATTATCCGGTCGTCGCGCAGCAGTATAGTTTTGCGATGCCCTCGACCGTGCCGTTGAATACGCCGGTCGTTTTCGATGTCACCTCGAAAGACGTAAACCACGGATTCGGCATTTACGCGCCGGATGGCCGCATTTTCAGTCAGGTACAGGCGATGCCCGATTACGTGAACCATCTCGCCCTGGTGTTCACCATTCCAGGCCACTACACGGTGCGATGCTTGGAATATTGCGGTATAGCTCACGCTGCCATGCAAGGAGGCTTCGACGTTAAATGAGCGGCATCGTTGCGATAGATAACCCCGTCGGCAAACGGGTAATGTGGACCTACATTGCGACAGGGCTCGCGATTTTTCTCTTAATGGTTCTCGTGGGCATCGCTATGCGTGCCTCCCAGGCCGGATGGCTAACGATCGATCCGGGGACGTTCTACTCTCTCTTGAGCCTTCACGGCGTCGGCATGATCACCGCTATGGCGATCGCCGGCCTGGGTATCTTATGGTATCTGGTCAGCCGCTATGCCAAGATGAACGCGGGTGTTGCCTATCTCGCGTTCGGATTCTTTCTCGCAGGCGTCGTCTGCGTGATCGTTAGCGTAGTGCCGGGGCACTATGGCGCGCTTTGGACCATGCTCTATCCGTTGCCGTTTACCGGGACGTATTGGCCGAGTTGGGCTACCGGATCGTGGTTGATCGGTAACAGCCTGGTTATGATCGGCTTTATGATCTGGTGCGCCCAGATATTGGGGGCGCTGCTGGAGCGATTCGGTGGAATCCGCGGCGTGCTCGCTATCGATTACGTCTTTAGAAATCGTGCGTTCATTGCGAGCGGGCAAGAGCCCCCGCCGCCCGAGATGTTTGCGGCGGCGATTACCGCGATTGACGGATTCATCGGAGGCACCGCGGGGCTCCTAATCGTCATTGCGATGATCGTGCATTGGATCGACCCTACCGTAGCGATCAATCCGCTGTGGGCGAAGAACCTGATCTATCAATTCGGACATACGTTTGCCAACCTAACGATGTATATGGCCGTCGCGGGAGTGTATGTCGGGCTGCCGATGTGCACCAAGCGCGAATACCACACATCGGTCCCGCTGGCGGTTGCGTGGTGGGGGACGCTCACGTTCGTGATCATCGCGTATTTCCACCACCTGTATATGGATTTCGCGCAGGTGCAAATCGTGCAATACATCGGCGAGATCTCGTCGTATCTGGCCGCGATTCCGGTCGTCGTAGTAACCGTGTATGGCGGCGTGATGCTGGTCCACCGTTCGGGGATGAAGTGGAGCCTCGGGTCGATGTTCCTCTTCGCCGGCATGATCGGCTGGGTGGTCGGCGGCTCGGCTGCAGTCTTGGATGCGACCATTCCGATTAACGTCGATCTGCACAACACCCTATGGGTACCAGGACACTTCCATACCTATCTATTGGAAGGCGTTCTACTCTTCGTCATGGGATGGGCGTTCGTGAGCTTGGAACAGCGTGCGGGCACGGCGTCCAACCTCGTCATGCGATGGCTGATAGGTCTGGGAATGTTCGGTGGGGGCGCACTGTTCCTAATGCCGTTTTACATGGCAGGGGCGGCCGGCGTACCGCGGCGGTATGCCAGCGAGCCCGCGCCCGGCCCATATTTCGCAGGCATCGCTACGATCGGCGCGGTCATTCTGCTGATTGGATTTCTCCTGGCCGTCTTCGAGGCGTTGCGTTTAGCGCGGCTGAAGAGAGCGGGAGCCGTGGCATGAAAAACATGCGTCTGGTTGCCGGCGGGCTTCTCGGATTGACGATCGTCGCAGCTCTCGTGCCGCTCTTTCTCGGCTCCGTCGATCTTCCGACCGCACAACATCACTTGCTTCACGCTGCCCTGATTGCGGGCGCCCTGATTTCAGCCTTGCTGTTCGCTGCGCCGTCGCACAAAACCGGGGCCGCACATTATGGGTGGTTGCTCGTCGCGATTCTCTCTCCGGTTGCCGTTATGATGTTGATGTGGCCTTCTGAATATGCATGGTTCGAACGGCATCCGGGGGGACACGTTCTCGAGCACCTGAGCATCATCGGGTTCGCGTTCGCCACGGGTTACGCGGGGCAACGGTACGCCGCGGGGATCGGCTGGGTGACCGGCTTAAGCTTGCTCTTCATGGCGATAGCTTCGGCGTGGGGCTTCGGTGTGGCACCGGCGGCGACCGGCGCGTTAGCCGCAAACGTTCCAGCGCGCTCCGCCGTTGCAAGCGATGCGGGGAGCAACTCCGGGCCCCCCAATGTCGTACGCGGTGCCGCCCTGTTTTCACAGAACTGTGCCGTATGTCACGGCGTCCAAGGAGCCGGAGGGGAAGGCCCGTCATTAAAAGGTGAAAAGACGCGCAAGAATTTGCAGCAGGCTCAGCAGTGGATTATGAATCCGGGCGCGCCGATGCCGAAACTCTTTCCCGGAACGCTTTCCCGCGCCGACGTTCGCGATGTAGCTGCCTACGTCGAAACGTTGTGAAGGTGTCCGCGCGACGCCACTGGATACCGCCGGGCGCATTGATCTTTGCCCAAGTCGCTCACGGCGTGTCGTGGATACTCCTAGCGATAATTGCCGCGAGCGCGGGTATCGCGGTCGTGAATGGTGCCGGCCTAGCTTGGATACACACGGTCGCCCTGGGCTGGCTTACGATGGCTGCGCTAGGTATCCTGATCCACGTCGTTCCGGGGTTCACCGACGTCCGATGGCTAAGAGAGCGTACCGTTCGGTTCACGCTGCTCCCCTTCGGGGCGGGAATAGTGTGCTTCGTGGCCGGCTGGTTCCTTTCTCCGCTCGTCGTGTTGGCCGGCGCCGTACTGATGGCTGTAGCTTTTTTGGGCTACTACTTCATTGCCGTTTTTACGTTGCGCCACGCTGCCGAGGCGGGTAAGACTGAATCCGCCATCGGGCGCGCGTTAACGATTAATCTCTCCTTTTTCCTGGTGGTGTTGCTGATAGGCGTCGCGATGGCGGGTAGCCTCGCAGGCGGCCGGTACTCGGCGCTCTTGGCGCGGTTGCCCGCCGTTCACGCGGAACTAGCGCTCTACGGGTGGTTTACCATGCTCGTTTATGGCGTGTCGGCACGAACGATGCGCCCGATCTGCGGCGTGCTTTCACGGAATCGCTGGATGCACGTCGTCGTGGCCTCGTCGGTATTGCTCGGACCCATCCTCGTGGCGATCGGCATAGGTGCGGACATCCGCTCTGTTGCGTGGCTGGGCGCGATCGTCCTAGGGGCCGGCGCCCTCTGCTACTCGTTCGATACGCTCGATATCGTGCGTCGCGCGACCGTACGTCATCGTCCGCCACAAGCGTTCGTCGTTGCGTCCGTCGTATGGCTTACCGTCGCGACGTTGCTTGGATTCGGATTGTTGCTTGGCGAGCCGTGGGCGAGCGCTTACGTGTTCGTCATGCTGATAGGCTGGATCGGGCAAATGGTCAACGCGCATTTTCTGCATATCGGCGTGCGTCTTATCGCGACGGTTATTCGCGGGGATGACGATGAGACGCGACCCGCGGCATTGCTCGACGCGCGACTTTCGTGGCTTGCGTTCGCGGCGATGCAACTGGCCATAGCTCTTTGTTGCTATGGGCTTTTGGTTAACGCCGCGAGCGCCGTGGGCTCCGGCGCTGCGATCGGTCTTATTGCGTGGATGGCGTTGGCTGCGAACGCGATCGTGGCCGCGCGGCGCGCTTGGACAAGCGATGAAGTACCCCTATAGCACGATCCGTCTCTCCGTGCTTCGCCGTTCCGCCCTTTGTGAGGCTGGGGCGGTAGCGGAGGCAAGGCCCACGCGCTCGAAAACGTATCGACGCGGGTCAATTTGCCATGAATCGTCGGATGCCAGAGGAGCGCCTTGTTGCATGGAACTCATTGAAAATCTCGATCAGGCTTTCGTGCGCGATCTGCAACCGCTAGCGGAATCGGATCAGTTTGCTATCTACGCAGTCGGCGAGGAGACGTATTTGCTGGTGCATCGACACGCCGGGACACCATGGACGGGCGTAACGTTCTCCGGAGACGGCCTCTTTCGCGTCGGTTCGCTCATGGTCGATGCAATGCGCCACGTCTATCGTGACCTTGCCTCGAATCTTTCCCCCAACAAGCGCACAGCCGAATAAATGAGCGGCGCAACCGATGTCGCGACTAGCAGTAGCGGACGCCAAAGCCGACCTCGCCGATCTAGAAATTGAGGTCGCTAAGGCCGGGATGCTCCGCCGGCCTCGGCTTGGATCGATCCCAGTGATACTTTCGATCGGATTCCCGTATCGGCAGATCGTTGATGCTGGCATAACGCTGCCGCATCAGGCCTCGTTCGTCGAACCGCCAATTCTCATTTCCGTACGAGCGGAACCAGTTTCCTTGCTCGTCGTGCCACTCGTAAGCAAAGCGGACCGCGATGCGTTCGTCGGTGAACGCCCACAGTTCTTTGATGAGCCGATACTCTAGTTCCTTACTCCATTTTCGCTTTAGGAACGTAACGATTGCCGGGCGTCCCTGAAAGAACTCATCGCGATTGCGCCAACGGCTGTCTTCCGTATAGGCCAATGCCACGCGTTCGGGATCGCAGGAATTCCAGCCGTCTTCCGCGCCGCGTACTTTCTGGATCGCGGTTTCAAGGGTAAAGGGGGGCAGGGGTGGACGTACGTCGGACATGGTATGCTCTCCCATCCTTTTTCGGTTGGTCGCCGGGCTTTCGTCTTTGAGTACATACCCGTGTTAGGAGTGCCCATCGCTATAGTAGCGCGCGTTGATCTCGACATACGATTCCCATTTCGGCGGCACGTCCGGCTCGGCGTATATCGCCTCGACCGGGCAGGCCGACACGCAGGCGCCGCAATCGATGCAGATGGCAGGATCGATGTACAGCATCGGGTCGCTTTCCTCCCCGTGGATGCAGTCGACCGGGCATACGTCGACGCAGGAACGATCCTTGGTATCGACGCAGGGTTCCGTAATCACGTATGGCATACGTTAACGATAGCAGTAGAGAGCATCGGGGTAACTGCCCCAGGTCGCTTGAACCGTCGGACAAATGTCGCGGATGTTCCTGCTCGATCGCGGAAGTACCATGAGCGTGCTTAGAGACTTCAAAGCGGACCTTTTTAAGGCGCTGGCCCATCCGATACGGATTATGATCCTGGATGCGTTGCGCGATGGCGAGATGCCGGTGCGCGGCATTCAAGAGCGGCTTGGGATCGAGCAATCGACGATCTCGCAGCATTTGGCGGCACTGCGATCGAGCGAGCTCGTGCTTGCGAGGCGCGAGGGAACGTCGATCTATTATGGCGTCGCCGACCCGGCCATTTGGGAGCTTTTGGACATCGCACGCGAGATCTACGAGCGGCAGTTGCACGCCAACCGGAGGATGTTCGAAGCCCTCGGCTAAGCGGTCGGGCGCCAGAAAACCAGCTTGCATTAGTATATTAGAATATGCTAATATATGCTGGCAATGCGGCATTTTAAGGCCGAATTCTTCAAGATTCTGGCCCATCCCACCCGAATTCGAATTCTCGACGCGCTACGCGAGGTGCCGCTTACCGTAGCCGAATTGCAGGAATCTCTCGCGCTCGAGCAACCGAACGTTTCGCAGCACCTCGCGGTCTTGCGGGCAAAGGGCTTTGTGGAGAGCACGCGCGAGGGCACCTCGGTGCGCTATGCGATCGCCGATGCGGCGATTCTCCAGTTGCTCGATACGGCTCGCGATATTTACGATCGGCAACTCTCGAGCAATCGAGCCCACTTCGAGGCGACGCGTTAACGCATGACGCCGACGCGGATTTGGGCTTTTGCTTTGCTGCTCGGCGCGGCGATTCTGGCGTTGCTGCCCGTCGTGATCCCGTTCCATTGCGCGCTCGTCCCCGTGGTAGCCGGCGCGTTGCTTCGCATCGACGTCGGGTCGTCGCTGCCGGCGGCGCCGTTCCTCATCATCAACGCCGTCGTTTCGATTGCGGTCGCGATATGGGGCTTGAAGCGGGGATCGCCGTCGGACGGCATGCGCTTAGCACTGTTCAGCGCGGCAATGACCGGTGT
>DATKQG010000085.1 GCA_035532835.1 Candidatus Dormiibacterota bacterium | reverse complement strand
CATCGCGTCGAGCCGCATCAGCGCAGGAACGAAGGCCGTCCCCGCGTTGCCGCCGCCCCACCAATTCGACGAATTGCCCATCATCGTCTGATAGCCGTCGCCGTACGCCATCATCTGGCCCATCGTCCCGCCCATCATATTGTAGCCGTTGTTGCCGCGGCCCCCGCCCATCATGCCGCCGCCGCCCATCGGGCCGTAATTTCCGCCCGTTCCGCCCCACGCAGGCGGCGTTTCCCCATACTGTTTTTGATAGGAGGAGCGCATGGTGGTGAGTTCGCGGGCGCGCTGGGCGATGATGTCGCTTGCAAGTCGCTTCACGTTCGCGTCGGTAGTGCTACGCTGAGCAGCCTCCGCCATGTTGACCGCCGCATTGTCGAACTGTAACAGCATTACTTCGAGGTGGCGTGCGGCCGGATAGCCTGAACCCGTCCATTGCGGATAACGAGTCTGGGCCGTCGGCGCCGTGGACTGGCCGGAGGACGGCACGGCCGACCCAATCGCGAGGATTACAGCGGCGAATATCGTGGCAAAAATACGATGTTTCATCATGCTTCCGTTATACCGCCCGGCTGCGAAGCCCTGATGAAGGGACCGAGAACGAATACAGAACGTCTACGGCTTTGGAGCCGTGCCCTCGGCGGCTGCGTCTACGCGTGGCAACGGGTTAACGGCGGCGCTGATAGCGTTGTAGATCGCAGCGAAGACGGCAGCTAGAAGCCCTGCTACGAGCGCGCCGCCGATCCATCCGAAGATTGCTCCGCCGAACGGCATACCACCCCAGCCCATGTGCCCACCACCCCAGCCCATGTGCCCACCACCCCAGCCGCCCATCGCTCCATATCCCCCCATGCCCGCCATTGGAAGAGCGACGAAAAGCGCCATAATGAGCGCCGTGCACGCCCCTGCGATCCCAAAGGCTAAGGGGTCCAGTCGCTGATACCGTGTTTTCATTTTTCGAAAAGCCTCTTTCACGTTAGCGTACGATGCCTTGACCCTCATCATTATGCGCCAAACCGATACGGTTTAAGCGAAGCAATTGTGAAGGCGTGCCACGGCACGGCAGACGAGCGCAACAGCGCTAACCGCTGTGCGATGCCCATCTCGTGCCGGCGAGCGCTCGGGGAGAGCGCTCGCAAACAACCTCTTGCTGGCGAATGTTTCCTCGTTTCCAGAATGTGTCCAATTAGAAACTGTTATTAGCCGAATAACGTGAAAGAATTAGAGTACGCTCAAGCGAGACGGATAACGCAAATGCACACCGGGGGCTCTCTTGCTGCGATCGCGAGCGCAACGGTACTCGTGGTCGCAGCTGAATTACTAAGCGCAAGGCTCCTAGCCTTGCCGGCAGCTTTGCCCGTGGCTGAGTCAGCCTTTGCATCGGGAAGAGTCGTCGATTACGAACGAAATGCGCCGCTCGCGGACATTCCAATATCGATTGCACCATATGTGCGGCGAGCTGCGTCGGTAGTAAAAACGAAAACCGACAGATCGGGCTATTTCTCATTCACGGCGGAGCCGGGCCAATACTTACTTACGGTTGGTAGCGGATCATCTCTCGGGACAAGAGCGACCTTGCATCAAGCCATAGCTTTGGTTCGGGGGATGAATAACCTTAAAGGGATGACGCCGGTTTCCGAGCCGGACGTTATACCAACGCTTTCACAAAATCGTGGCGCGCTTCGATTAATGGCGCTGAGCCCCATCGCGCTGGATTGCATCAAGGGCGCAAACCAAGGACGACTACGATTTGGCTTAGGATTGCTCGTTCCCGACGAGTACCTCGAGGAAGATGCAATTGCCGTGAATACCGAGCAAACGGCTCAAAACACCGATCTTCCCGTACCGCTCTTTGGGTTTACGCAGCCGTACGGGGTCGTCAGCGGGTTGGCCACGTCGGCGATGTTCGAGCAGTGTGCTGCGTGGACGGGATTGAGCTACTCGTACAAGCCCGAGTATCCGCCCTATCGCTTCAGCACGGATCCCGGCGTCATTTGGTTCGGAGCGAGTTTCGTTCCGAGCACCTTCCCAAAGCCGCAACCTGTCGGCAAACCTGCGTACGGCGTTCAGATGTGGATGAACGACCCGCGCTAGAAAGCGGCCGAACTGGTTTCAGTGGGCCACTTTCTTGCGGTATTCCGAACGGAATCGAGCGGCTCGATCGGCACGAAGGCACAGTTCATCGCCGCGGCAGCTTGCCAGTGGCTGACAACAACTATCTTTGCCGGTCGTACGAAGCGGATTTCTTTGCATCACGCATTAGTGCTGCGACGTCCAGCACTCTCAAATCGTTGATGATCGCCCCTCCTGGGACTTATGAATCATGTAGACCAAGTTTTTCGAATTCGAAATCGCGTCCGTCTCCGCGGGAAGCGATCTGCCCAGCCCGAACGGCCCTGGTATGCAGTTGTTCGCTGGTCCGAGTGAAGAGTTTATCGAGGAAGGCGTCCAAAGAAAAATTGCCGAGCGCCTCGGCGACGTGTTCTATGACTACTATCGGTTTCGCGCGTCCGCCTCGGAGTTTAATGCTTGGCGGAATTCACTAAGCGCGCTGGCGTACCAGTTGCGCTATTCGGGCATCAAGGATCATGGCGTCGTCCTCGAGATGCAATTGCCGCTTAGCTCGGCCCGCCTTGACGCCTTTGTGTTTGGGAGTTCTCCCAAAGGCGAAGATGCGGCTGTACTTTTGGAGCTAAAACAATGGAGCGAGGTAGCGCCAAGCGAGATCGATGAATGTGTTGAGGCGTTTGTCGGTGGCGGCGTGCGCCGGCTGCTCCATCCATGCGTTCAGGCCCGTGGCTATGCGGAGTATCTGCGGGACTCGAATTCGGCCTTCCACTCCGATACCGCAGGGATTGCGATTTCACCGTGCGCGTGGCTGCATAACATGCATCCGGGCGCCGCCGGCGTTCTGAAGAGCACGGAGTTTACTAAGCTGCTTACCGAAGTGCCATTGTTCCTCAACAACGACGCCGACGTGCTGAAGCAATTCTTCGATGACACTGTTGGAGGGGGAAATGGGATCCCCGTGATGGAGCGAGCGCTCTCCGGGAAGCATGCTCCGTCGCATAAGCTTTTAGAAAACACCGCCGCAATGGTTAAGGGCGAACCGCGCTATAAGCTCATTGATGACCAAGTCATCGCGTACAACGCGGTGCTGGCAATGGTGAGACGAGCTCAAAAGGACAAGCGCGAGAAGGCGGTCGTTGCGGTGCATGGAGGCCCTGGAACGGGGAAGTCGGTTATCGCCCTTAACCTCCTTGGCGCGCTCTCCAAAATGGGCGTGAACGTCCAGCATGCGACGGGAAGCAAGGCTTTTACCGGCAATCTATGGCGCATTCTTGGGGCGAAGAGCAAAGCACAGGTCCGCTATTTCAATAATTTCGGGCAGGCAGAAAGCAACAGCGTCGATGTCATTCTCGCAGATGAAGCGCATCGAATTCGCGAAAGCAGCAATACCCGGTTTACGCCAAAGGCAAAGCATTCCGATCGGCCACAGATCGACGAACTGATTGATGCTGCCAAGGTAACGGTGTTCTTCCTCGACGACTATCAAACAGTGCGGCCGGGCGAAATCGGTAGCATGAAGATGATTCAGGAAGCAGCCGTAAGGCATGAGGCCCGCTATGAATCCGTCGATTTGCGTACGCAATTTCGTTGCGGCGGATCGGCGCAATACATCGATTGGGTAGATCAGTTATTGGAGATCCGAAAAACCGGCGAGACGCAACTGGAAGCGGGCCAATACGATTTCTCGATTGTCGATACGCCGTTCGAACTCGAAGCCGACCTAGCCAAGCGCGAAGCGGAAGGATCGAGTGCGCGGATGATGGCCGGCTTCTGCTGGCCATGGTCGGACCCCACCGATGAAGGGAACCTCGTTAGCGACGTGCAGATCGGCGAGTTTCGTCGGCCTTGGAACGCTAGACCCGAGGCGACGCGCCTCGCGAAGGGGATTCCATCAGCCACCTTTTGGGCAACCGATCCCAATGGGTTTGCTCAGATCGGCTGCATATACACGGCGCAGGGCTTTGAGTTTGACTACGCAGGCGTAATATGGGCCAACGACCTCGTTATCCGCGATGGCAAATGGGTCGGCCAACCATCGGTATCTCACGATGGCCCCGTAAAAAGGGGCGGAGCGCGCTTCGTAGACATCGTCAAGAATTCATATCGCGTGCTGCTCACGCGAGGTATGAAAGGATGCAGCGTCTACATTATTGACGACGAGACGCGTGCCTTCGTTGCTTCAAGATTAACGAGCTCTGATAGCGTTTAAGGCTCGAGAAACCGAATATTGAGGCACTAATTCGGAGCATCGCTCGCATATAGCCAAGCTCGTGTCACGCTCTTTTGCGTGAAGTAGGCGGAGACGCTTGCGTTCTGGGCGTATCTTTGAAAGATGCATAGCATCACCGAACGTCAGCGCAAACCATCGCCGGGCGGCCGCCCGCAGCCGCTCGCCTATCTCGACGGCATACTCTACGTCGGCTCCTTGGAGACTAGCGTCATCTACGAGATCGAGACCGCTTCGTGGCGCGTGCGCGCGCAGAGTGCGGCGCCGGGAAGGCCTTACGGCATGGCCGTTCTCGACGGCACCGTGCGCGTCGTCGTTTCAATCGGCGAAGAGGACGATCGCTATCTTCATACGTTCGTACCGGGCAAGGGCTTCGATCCGAGCGGGATCGCACTACCGGGTCTCTCCGGTTCGCATCTCGCCTCCGACGGATCGTCGCTCTATCTCCTGCAGATCGGCAACCGTTGTATCGTGACGCTCGATGGGGATGGAACGGTTAAGAAGCAGACTGCGCTGCAGCAGCGGCTCGCCGGCATCGGCTTCGCGAACGGTAAACTCTACGGACTGGCGGGCGACGAGGAGTTCGAGCATCTCCATCTCGCCGAGGTCGATCTTCGCGGCACCGAAGTTGCGATCGCCGACATTGCCTCAATCTCCGACGAAGCGCGCGGGCTCACGCACGACGGTAACGCTTGGTGGACGTGCTATCGCGACAATAATCAAATCGTCTCGTTCTCGGCATAGGCCAATCGCATATGCCGCTCGCTAGGGGCGGCCCGAATCCAATGTGTTGGTTATGGCAATGATGTTGTCGGCGGTCACTGTATCGGCTTCGAGGTAAATTGCACGGATATGGCCGCGCGGCCCGACGACTTCGAGCAGATCGTTATGCACGATGTCATAATCGACGTTGGCGCGTTTGGCTAGGGGGTTGGATACCTCGGGTTGCGGAACGTACGTCCCCTCCTTGCGCTCGCGCGCGATCTCACGATCCTCTTGCGCGTTGCTCTCTCGTTCGTACGTGACCATGTACCCTTGTTGAACAACACGACGGATTTGCGCAACCGAACCCGTCAGATACTCCCAGTGCGTGTCGCTGGGCGGCCATCCATACTCGTGCATGAACGCGCGCATTTGCTTCGGCCCGGTGCCCGCGGGATCAACGTTGAAGGATATGAACTGAACGCGGTCGGCAAGCCCTGCGCGCTGCAACGCGCTCTCGACCTGCACGATGTGTTGGGCGGTCAGGGGACAATACGACGTGCAGTAAGGGAAGAGAAATGAGACCACCTGCACCTTGCCGAGAAACGCAGACGAGTGGACCTTGCGGCCGGACTGATCGACGAGCGTATAGGTGGGCACCGTGCCGTATCCGGTCGCTTCGCTAGAGTTTTGCGCGACATCCGATCGACCGCTCGCATGCGCCACCCATATCAACGCGACGATGCAGGCGAGAACAACCGCAGCGCCGGCAACCCATATCGCATAGAGCGTACTTTGTTTTTTCATAGGTATCTGTTCATCAGTATCGTCGGAGATATCGCTCTATCGGGACGACGTTGGTCTGACGTCGTGCACATTGAAGGGCAGCCTGTACACCGACGGGGAGTTGAGGCCACGTTAGGAGCGGGCAAAAAGCAGCAACGGCCCGATATCGTGATTGTCGGCGGCTCGTAGAGCCTCGACGTATCGCGCCCGGGTCTCCCCGGCATTGACCAGGTTTGCCCGCCCCCACGTAAAGGGCGGCTGCCCGAGCTGATGGGCGAGAAGATCGCCGACAAGACGCGAAAAGCGCCCGTTCCCATTGGGAAAAGGATGAATGGCGACAAGGCGGTGACTGAACCGCACCGCGATTTCGTCGGGCGAATAGGTGGCGTGATCGACCCAGTATCGCGCATCGTCGACGGCTTGCTGCACGTCCATGGCGATCCGATGGGCGTCGACGCCGATATTGCGGGCAGTCGTACGATACTGCCCCGCCCAACGCCATACGTCGCCGAACATCCGTTGGTGCAGTTCGCTTAGAAAATCGCGATCGAGGATATCGCGCCTTCGGGCATCGGCCCAGCGTAGAGCCGAGCCGATATTGATCTGCTCGGCTTCGTTCAACTCGTGACGCAGCGTGATATAGGACGGGATGAGCGCTTCGCGCTCCTCGGCGGTGAGGGGCGTGTTGGCGTCATCATCAGGATCGAACAGAGGATCAGGCATGACGATCCCGTTCCTCATCCCACAGGCCCCGTAGCGAGCCGGATAGGATGAGGTCGATCGTGCGCTGCCGTTCGGCATCGAGATCGGATTTGAGGAGGGCCTGATTTTCAAGGCGCATGGTGTGATCGACGCGCGAGACATCTTTGCGCGCCTTTTGCATCGCGCGGTCGCGCAGCATCTCCTCGAGGGGCTCGATCGGCACGAAGGCATAGACGAAGGCACAGTTCATCGCCGCGGCAGCTTGTCGCAACGTCCTCAAGGTGGTCGCACCGGTAACTTCCGCTTTCTCGATGGCCGGGATACGCGAGGGCGCAACGCCCATGCGAGCGGCGAGTTGGCGGGCAGTCATGCCCAAGGACTCCCGAATGGCTTTGATCCAGCCTTTTGGGGGAGCAGCGAGCGTCATGTCCCGGAGCGGCGCAAGGCGCCGTTCCAATTGCTTGCGGGCAAGGGCAGCTTGATTTACGTTCATATATATGTGTCCTAGCAGGCTCGAATTTAACATATATATATGAACAAAACAACCCGGCGAGGACAGATATTTATGAACGATTACGCCACGCTCGGGCCTGCGCCGGGCTACTCATCGCCCAAGATCGAGGCCCTCGGTCCGGCTGAAGTACTGCTTCGATAGCCCGTTCTAAACCGGTTAAGGCGCGCCCGTCGCCAGCAGCGCTTTGGTCGTGCCGCGCAGCGCTTGTTCGATCGTGCGCCACATCGCGGTGCCGCCGCTGCGAACCGGATCGTCCACGAAGAGCCCCGTTTGTTCGGCCGCGCGTGCGATCGCGTCCCGGGCCGATGGCTCGTCCAGCGCCGAGGTATCGAGCGCGATGGCGACCACGCGCGCCGGCTTGATTCGGCCGACGAGTTCCTCATGAATGGCAACGAGGCCCGCGAGATCCGGAAGCTCGACGTCCCAGCCGTCGATATGCGTCTTGTTGGCGCGATGGCACAGCACGAGCGCGTCCGGTGCACTCCCGTAGAGCAAACCGAAGGTTACCGGCGCATACGCGGGATGAAAGATTCCGCCCTGGCCCTCGACCAGCACGACGTCGGCCTCGGCAGACGCCTGCACGACGAGTTGTTCGGCGGCTCCCGTGACGAAATCGGAGATCACGCGATCCACCGCGATGCCTTTGCCTGCGATGAGAATGCCGGTTTGCCCGGTCGCGACGAACTCCACGCGCGTGCCGGAGGTTTTGGCGGCGCGTTCGATCTCGAGCATCGCCGTCATCTTGCCGACAGCGCAATCGCTGCCGATCGCGAGAACCACCTGCGAAGGCACGCGATATGCGGCGCCGCTAAAGAGCGGAATGTTTGCGGGAGGAAGGCGAACGTCCCATAGGCGAGACCCGGAGCGCTCGGCGCGGGCGACGATCTCGGCGTCGTCGCGCAGCAGTTCGTGTAAACCGCTCACGATTTCGAGGCCGGCGTCTACCGCCGCTAGCACCGCCGCGCGATGCTCGGCCGGAAGACGGCCGCCTTCGGTCGCGACGCCGATCAAGAGCGCGCTCGGCTCGTATGCCAAGGCTTCTTGGAATGAAGCTACGATCGGCGCGGTCGATCCGAGCCAGGGCAACACGTCGTTCACGCGTTTACCGGCAAACTTGGAATCGACGACGGCCACGACCGAGTCGCCGCGATAGCGTAAGACGCCGTGCGCGGTCTTCCCGCTCGACGTGGCGAGCATCCCTTCGGTTAAAATCGCATACCGGCGTTCAGATAGAGCGGACATGGTGCATGTCTACGGGAATCCGGCCGTCGCGTCCTGCCAAAATTTCGCCGTTGATGCTAATTTTTCGTTGTTCATCGTCCGCTCAGCCGGTGCGCGGCCAGTACCCCGGGTCGCGCTTGCGGTAGGGGATCGAGGCGAAATCCGCCGCCAGAGCTCCCGGCGTACCGACGTAGAGAACGCGCGTCGCGAGCGGCGCGAATTTGCGCCAAAAATGGTGCGAGGACTTTACGACGATCGCGCGTTTATCTTCCAGCGTCATGCCGAGGGCGGTGAATGCGTTCGGCGCGAAAA
>DATKQG010000084.1 GCA_035532835.1 Candidatus Dormiibacterota bacterium | reverse complement strand
TAAGCAAAATGGGCAACGCCAATCTACGCAGAGCGCTCTATATGCCAGCCCTCAGTGCCATGACTACCTCTACGGCGCTCGCTCGGTTTGCCACCAGACTAAAGCTTCGAGGAAAGCGAGGGAAGCTCGTCGTCGCTGCTCTCATGCGGAAGATGCTCACGATCGTCTACGCGGTCCTCAAGAGCCGACGGCCCTATGTTGAGGGCACCGCCGCTTGACACCAAACCACGGTATCTGCGGGCTTCCTACTCGTGCGTTTTTGTGCAACTTCCAAAGGAAGTTCGGCATCCTGCCTTTTGCACAAAAATCGCACGTCCCCCAAAGCATGGATGCCGTTGGGCGCCGCGGGGAGCTCCGGCTAGGACGATGCCCCAGGCCGGGCGCAGAGCTCGCGTAAGGCCGATTGCGCGGCCGCGTCCGGCTTCTGCGCGGGCGGGTAGGCGTAGAGCGAGAGCATCGTATCGGCCGTGCCCTTGAGGAAGACGACGTCGGCGCGATCGTCGTGCCGGTTGTTGCCCTGGATGCGGGTGCCCGTCAGTTCCATGTACGTCGCCGGGAGGTTACCGCAGATCGTGATGTCCCGCTTCGCAAGAATCTTCGTATCTTGCATATTGGCGCTCTTGAACGCGTCGTTAAAATTCACCGTCGCGGGCAGACGCACGAGCATCAGGACTTGGTTGTTGTCCGCGGTGGTCCACACTTGCATGACGCCGAGCATGCTGGCTTTGGAACTAAAGCCCGCCGGAGCCGTAAAGGTGAGCCCCTGCGCCGGGCTCTTGGTCAAGTTACTACATCCGCCCAATAGAACGATTGCGCCGAGCGCATAGAGCGCGCGGTGCAAGAACGATCGATTCATCATCGGCCACCTCCCCTTGAACCAGACTTCGAAAACGGCGTTCCATGCACCTCGAAGGCCGCAATGTTGCCCCAACGCTCGTCGATATATTGCACGTATTGGAGCGTTTCCGGGTACGGTGGGATACCGCCGTACCGTTCCACCGCTCCGGGGCCGGCGTTATACGCAGCAAGCGCCATCGAGTATGGATCGGGGTAGGCCGCGCGATAGGCACGCACGTAGCCTCCGAGCAATCGAGCCGCGCCCTCGATCGCGGCATACGGCTCGAACGGGTTCACGTGATGGGCGAGTGCGGTGGACATCATGAACTGCGCGATGCCGATCGCGCCGGCCGGCGAGACGGCATGCGGATCGAATGCGGATTCTTGGAGCAGCGTCGCGCCGAGAAACTCCGGGGGCAGGCCGTTCCGCTCGGCCGCTCTCACCGTCGCGTCCGCCAGCATCAACGCCGCGGCGGGTTCGATCCGCTCGTTGGTCCGCAAAATGACGTGCGCCAGCGCGAGCGCGGGCGCCATGCCCGGTCGTCCGTCCTCGATCAAGCGAGCCCCGACCAGCGCGTCGACGCGCGGCGGCTCGGGCCAACTCAACGCGATGTTACGCAATCGCGCGATTCTTGGTTTCGCAACGATACGTTCCGTGGTACCGTCGAAGGGAGAGATGGAGCAGCCGCACAAGATGGCTGCAGCAATCGCGCAAACCGTCTTGCGAAGGAATTGGACCAATGGTAGTGGTGTTAGCAGCGTTCGTCGTTCTCGTAGCCGGTGATTTTGCATCGACGTTCTTCTACCACGTCCCGCAACACCTGTGGTTCACGCTACATCTCCGCACGCACCACGATCGGCGCCGGTCTTACTGGGACCACGCCGTGCTCTCGACCAACTACGAAGTGCTGCTCGACGGCATTCTAGGGGCCGTCCCCTACCTGGTGGTCGCTGCCTTGGTTTGGCGCATCTCCTGGCCGGGCGCGATCGCCGGCCTGCTGATCGGCCAACTGCACGTCTGGTGGCGCCATACCACGGAGCTGGGTTGGGTCACGCCAGGATGGGTAAAAGCCATCTTGCGACCGCTCGGGTTGGTTCTCCCCGAGGACCACGACGGCCACCACCGAAACCCCGACATCGAGTTTGGCGACATCTTTCGCTTTTACGACGCTCCGGCTCGGGCCCTTTTAGCCAAACTTGCCCCTACGAGCCGGCGGATGCGTAATGCCGCCGTGCGTCGCCGCAGTAAAGCGCGGGCGCCGATCCAAGTGTAACGGAGACTAGATGACCAAACGGGCACTCTTTCTGATCTCGGACACCGGCGGCGGCCACAGGAGCGCGTCCAACGCGATCACGGCAGCCCTGGACGAGATCGAGGAGCCGTACCCGTTCGAGCATCGGATCGAAGACGTCGCCGCCCACTGTGCCTTCCCCCTCACCCAGCTCGGCCTGGGCTACAGCATGGCCCTGCGCTACGCTCCTCCGGTCTATGGCGCGCTCTACTATGCGACCAACGGACGCCGTCGCTATCGGGCCCTGGTCCGCTTCTGCGAGCCCCTCTATCGCGAGCGGCTCCGCGATCTGTTTACCAGCTATCGCCCGGACGTGATCGTCTCGGTCCACCCGCTGCTCAACCATGCGGCGCTGCGAGCCCGGGCCGACGCTCACATGCAGCACATCCCGATCGTCACCGTGATCACGGATCTGGGCAAGGTCCACGAATCGTGGCTAACGCCTGAAGCCGACGCGGTGGTCGTGCCGGCTCGCGAAGTGTACGAGCGGGCGCTCTCTCGAGGCATCTCGCCGTCGCGACTACGCTTGCTGGGCCAGCCGATCCATCCAAAATTCGACGACGTGACCGGGACACCCGAAGAACTGCGCGCGGAGCTCGGGCTACCGCAAGATCGCATGGTCGTCATGTTGATGGCCGGCGGCGAAGGCGGCGGGAAACTGCTCCCCACCACGCTCGCGCTCGCTCGAGCGAGGCTGCCGATCGAACTCTTGGTCGTGTGCGGCCGCAACGAGCCGCTCAAGCAGCGCTTGCTCGAATTGGCCCCCTCGTTGCCCACCAAACTGCACGTCCTGGGCTTTACCGACAAAATTCCGGAGTATTTCCACGCCGTCGACCTCCTGGTCACCAAAGCCGGGCCGGGGTCGCTGGCGGAAGCGAATGCCGCCCAGCTGCCGGTCGTCGTGTACGACTACGTGCCGGGGCAAGAGCGCGGCAACGTCGATTTCGTCCGGAGCAACGGGCTTGGCGCGGTGGCCATCCACGGGGCCGCCGAAGTCGTCCAGGCGGTACGCAACCTCATTCGCACGCCCGAGCGGCTCGCGCAGATACGGCGCAATCAGGAAGTGGTCGCACCGGTACGCAGCTCGCGGCGGATCGCCGCCTTGATCTCGCAGATCGCCAACTCCCATACGATCCCCGCGCAGGAGCATCTGGTTCCGGGCGCGCTCAAGGCCGTCGCTTCGCTCTAACCCTCGGCGGGCTGCGTCGTTAAGCCGCCGCGGAACGCCATCGTCGCCGCCCCGACTTGGCCCGCATCGTTTCCGAGTTTGGCAATCGTCAGTTGGGTGGTGCCTTTGGGCACCATCGTCGTTAGCGCGTCCACCCGAGCGCGCACGGCCTCGAGCATGAACTCGCCGGCGGTGGAAACGCCGCCCCCGAGCGCGATCATTTCGGGATTCACCGCGGCGATCACGTTCGCCAGACCGATGGCCAGATCGGCCGTATAATTTTTCCACGCCGCAAGCGCGTGGCCGTCGCCGTTCTGCGCGGCTTTGCGAATCTTCTTCGACCCGAGTTTATCCCGATTCACGTCCAGGAGCAGGCTGCGCGGAAACGACGGCGCCACGGCAAATGCATGCCGGATCAGGCCCGTGCCCGACGCCTGCGCCTCGAAGCACCCGATTTTCCCGCAGCCGCAGACGAAGCCGTCGGTCGGGCGGATTTGGTGGTGGCCGAATTCGCCGGCACCGAATCGGTTGCCAAGCATGAGTTGTCCGTCCGCAACGATGCCGCCGCCGATCCCCGTTCCGAGCGTCAGCAGCACGAAATCCTTATGGCCCTGCCCGACGCCGAACGTGTACTCGCCCAGGGTCGCGCAACGCGCATCGTTCCCGACGAAGACCGGGAGCTTGAAGCGATCGCCCACGGTCGCGCCGAGCGGTATGTTGCTCCATCCGAAGTTCGGGCTATAGACGACCGTACCGGTGGCAACCTCGATATTGCCCGGCGAACCGATCCCGATGCCGATTACGTCCCCGCCGGCGTCTTTGAGCGCCCCGCCGATCGTCTCGACCAGCGCATCGGTTACCGCTTTGACGCTCAGGTCGTCCAGGTCCAGCTCGTGCTGGCGATGGATGGTTCCATCGTCGGTGATGACCGCCGCAGTCACATGCGAGCCGCCTAAATCCACCCCGATAGCCGTGCGCACGCTAAACTCTCTCCTCAAATATCGTTCGACGCCGCAGGACTGCGAGCGCAGGGACATTCTTCGCTGCGCCACAGGCCGCACCCGCACGCGATATCGAACATCTGCGCGTCATGGAAACTATCGATCTGATCAACCTGCGCAATTTTTCTCGGCGCACCGAACAACCGACCCATCCCGAATTGCTCGACGATCGCCCGATGGAGCACGTCAACAAGATCGAGATCGATGAAGAGCACATCACCGTCGAATACGACGAAAAAACGACGCGGTATTACAACGTCAACGAAATCGTTCGGCGCGAATGGGTCTATAAATTCAACGACGACCCCGAGATGGTCAAAGCGATCGGCAAGGTTATCGACCTCGCGCGCAAGCATCTCAAGGATCTACCGGAGAACGTCGCGTGTCCGCCGGGTTGCGCGGAGTGCTGCAGCGGATACGAGCCGTTCGTCAGCCGCTCCGACGTGCAGCGCCTCGCCGATCACCTCGGAATGACGTACGCGGATACGATGCGCGAGTACATCGTCGAACGTCCCTCGGCCGATGGATTCCACGTCGGCTGGGTACGCAAAGTCTCCGACGATATCGCCGACAATTGCGTCTTTCTCATGGGCAACCGGAGCGGCCGCTATTACTGCGGCATCTACGAAGCGCGCCCGCACGATTGTCGCGATTTCACGCCGATCGGCTGCGACGACGTGGACGAAACGATCGATCGTAAGAGCAACTTCAAAATCGGCGCCGCTTTCGCACCCAAAGTGCGCTCGGGTCGTATCAAGAAGCGACGCTAGTGAGCCTGCAGGCGCGAGCTGCGGGGCTGTTCTTGCGCTTGACCGTGCGGTGGCCGCTGCAATCGGCGCTCGGAACCTCGCGTATCCTACGCGTCACGCGGCGAACGTTCAACGGCGGCAGCCTGATATTCGGGCGGCCGCCGTCCGGGACGTCGCTGCAACCCGACGGCGCTCGCGGCGAATGGCTCATCCCAGACGGCCGCGCGCAATCCGTCGTCGTGCTCTACTTGCACGGCGGCGGTTACGTCGGCGGGAGCCCCGCCGGGTATCGCAGCCTCACGGGCGCGATCGCACGACGCACCTCCGCTCGCGTCTACGTCCCGAACTATCGTCTCGCGCCGGAACATCGCTTCCCCGCTGCCGTCGACGACTCGATCGCAGCCTATCTGGGCTTGCTCGAAAGCGGCGTCTCCGCCTCGCATATCGTCATCGCGGGCGATTCGGCCGGCGGCGGCCTTACGCTCTCGACGGCGCTGGCCCTGCGCGAACGCGGGTTGCCGCTCCCGGCGGGGCTCGTCATGCTCTCGCCTTGGGTCGATCTTGCGGGAACGGGTGAATCACACCGCACCAACGCCTCCAGCGACGACGTCGTCGTAGACGACGGCTCGAACGCGCTGGCGCGTGCGTACCTCGGGGATCGGGCGCTCGACGATCCCGCCGCGTCGGGGCTCTACGCCGTGCTGGAAGGGCTTCCCCCGATGTTGATTCACGCGAGCCGGAGCGAGGTGTTGCGCGACGACGCCGTTCGTTTAGCCGAAAAGGCGCGCGTCGCAGGCGTCGAGGCAACGCTGCGGCTCTGGGACGCTGTGCCGCATGTGTGGCAGCTTTTTCCGCGGCTCCCGGAGACGCGCGAATCCCTCGATGAGATTGCCGCATTCGTTGCGCGGGTATGCCGATAGCCGCGGCGTAACTACGCGTGACGGAGGGTCCACTACGTTGCGTCGATATATGCCGCTCGTCGTTCTTTTTTCGCTCTTGGCCTCGCTCGTGCCGAACCCGGCCGGCGCGCAGACCGTCGCGCCGTCGCTCTACCAGGGCATGCGTTGGCGCTTCATCGGCCCGTTGCGCGGAGGCCGCACCAAAGCCGTCGCGGGCGTACCCAGCGAGCCGAATCGTTTCTACATCGGGGCCGTCAACGGCGGCATCTGGACGACGGACGACGCCGGGCGGACGTGGACGCCGATTTTTGACGGCCATTCGACGCAGTCGATCGGCTCGCTCGCCGTCGCGCCCAGCGATCCGAACGTCATCTATGCCGGTAGCGGCGAGGGCCTTCAACGCCCGGATCTCGCGATCGGCAACGGCATCTACAAATCGGTCGACGCCGGTAAAACCTGGACGCATCTCGGTTTGCGAGACGGCGAGCAGATTCCGCAGATCGCGATCGATCCTCGCAACCAGAACACCCTCTTCGTCGCGGTCCTCGGGCATCCGTACGGGCCGAACGATCAACGGGGCATCTACCGCTCGACCGACGGCGGCACGACGTTCGCCCGCGTGCTCTACACGAACGACAACACCGGCGCATACGACGTAAAAATCGATCCCCTGCATCCGGATACCGTGTACGCAACGCTTTGGGCCGCTCGCCAAGCACCGTGGGAGATCGGCGGCTCGTTCGAGATTCCGGGAAGCGGCATCTATAAATCGACCGACGGCGGCACGACCTGGAAGCCGATCGATACGGGGTTACCCAAACGCATCGGGCGCATCAGCCTGGGCATAGCAGCCTCGGATCCGAACGTCATCTACGCGTTCGTCGATATGCCCGCTCCGGGCGCGAAATACCGCAGCGACGATGCCGGTGCGATCTATCGCAGCGCCGACGGCGGCGCGCATTGGACGATGACCAACGATACCGACCGCGTCGGCGAACGCGGCGACGATCTCACCGCGATCGCCGCCGACCCGAAAGATCCGAACACCGTCTACGTCACCAACACGTCGACCTATCGCTCGACCGACGGCGGAAAGACGTTTACCGCCATCAAGGGCGCGCCGGGCGGTGACGATTATCAAAACATCTGGATCAATCCCAACGATCCTTCGATCATTTTGCTCGGCAGCGATCAAGGCGCGACGATCTCCGTCAATCACGGGCGCACCTGGAGCTCGTGGTACAACCAGCCGACGGCGCAGATGTATCACGTCAACGCGGATAATCGTTTTCCGTATTGGGTCTGCGGCGGCCAACAAGAGAGCGGCTCGGCATGCGTGAAGAGCCGCGGCAACTGGGGCGAAATCACCGAACGCGATTGGCACACGGCCGGCTCGGAAGAGTACGGCTACGACGTGCCCGACCCGCTCCACCCCGGCATCTTCTACGGCGGCAAGGTCGAACGGTTCACGCAAAAGACCGGGCAAGTACAGGAAGTCGCGCCCGAACCCTTGCGCGGCAAGGGCTATCGCGTCGTGCGCACGCAGCCCCTGGCGTTCGATCCGATCGATCAACACAACCTCTACTTCGCATCGAACGTCGTGTGGGTAACGAACGACGGCGGCATGCAGTGGCGCGCGATCAGCCCCGATCTCACGCGCGCGCATCCCGCGATCCCCGCGGTCATTCGCGCTTTCGAAAAAGACGATCCCGAACAAGGCGCGCATCGCGGCGTCGTGTACGCGCTGGCACCATCGCACGAGCACGAGGGTACGATTTGGGCCGGAACCGACGACGGTTTGGTGTGGATCACGCGCGACGGCGGTAAGCATTGGAAGAACGTCACGCCCCCCGCGCTCACCGCGTGGAGCAAGGTCTCGCAGATCGACGCGTCGTCGTTCGACGATAATACCGCATACGTTGCCGTCAATCGTTTTCGCTTAGACGATCAACGTCCGTACGTCTACGTGACCCACGACGGCGGCGCGCATTGGCGGCTGGCCGTGAGCGGATTACCCGACGCACCGATCAACGCGGTGCGCGCCGACCCGCGGGCGCGCGGCTTGCTGTACGCCGCGAGCGAGACCGGCGTAAGCGTCTCGTTCGACGACGGCACGCACTGGCAACCGCTGCAACTCAACCTTCCCACCACTTCGGCGCGCGACATTATCGTGCACGGCAACGACCTCGTCGTCGCCACGCACGGCCGCGGGTTCTGGATTCTCGACGATGTCGAGCCCCTGCGGGCCCTCGCGCGCACGCATGCGTTCGCAGGACCGCACCTCTTCACGCCGGAGCTCGCGTACCGCATTCGGCGCGACACCAACACCGACACGCCGCTCCCGCCCGAAGTACCGCACGGCCAGAATCCGCCGAACGGCGCGATCCTCGACTACGCGCTCGCAAGCGATGCAAGCAAGGTGAGCATCATCATCGCGGACGCAAAGGGGCACGTGGTCCGAACCTACGCGAGCGACCAGGCGGCCCCGCCGCACGTCGCATTCGATAAACCGAGCTATTGGGAGCAGCCCTTCGTGCGGCCCGGCACGAGCGCGGGTATGCATCGCTTCGTCTGGGATCTCCACGAACCGGCGCCCCGCTCGGAGAACGTGGATATGCCCATCTCGGCGGTCCCCGGCGATACTCCGCGCGTGCCGCAAGGTGCGCTCGTGGTGCCCGGCCGCTACACCGTGACGCTGGTCGTGGACGGCAAACGCCAATCCCGCCCGCTGACCGTCGCCATGGATCCGCGCGTTAAGGTCGCCGCCGCGGCGCTTCTGACCCAATATCACATGGCGCATGACGTCGCCACCCTGATCGACCGCACGTATGGAGCGATCCAAACCGCTCGGGCCAAGCATCAATCGGCTTCGGCGGCTGCGCTCGAAAGCGTCCACGGCGCCCTGGGTTACTTGCTCGCGATCGTCGACGGCGCCGATGCCGCCCCAACGGCCGGGATGCGGAGCGCCTATTGCTCCCTTACCGCACGCGCCTTTATGGCACTTCATGCAACCCCCCAACGTTCATCGAGAGTCTGTCACTAAGATAAGGAGAATCCACCTATGAAATTCGCCCGCACTCTTCTGGTCGCAGTCGCTGCGGCCGCAGTCCTCGGTGCTTCGGCTGGAGCCGCCACGCCAACCACCGTCATGTTCCCAATGAAGGCCCTCAACGCTAGCGGCGAAACCGGCACCGCCACCGTCACGCAGGTTGCCACCGGCGTCAAGGTCGTCGTTTCACTCAAGGGAGCGCCCGCGACCGCGCAACCGACGCACATTCACGTCGGTACCTGCGACAACATCAATAAGGCGCCCAAGTACCCGCTGGCCAACACCGTCAACGGCAAGTCGACCACGGTCGTCAAGGGCGTCACGCTCGCTCAATTGCTCGCCGGCCATTATGCGGTCAACGTTCACAAGAGCGCGACCGCCATCGGCACCTACGTTTCGTGCGGTAACATCAAATGAACGACTCCACCTGACGCTGCGCGTACAGGATGGAGTTTCGTGTTGCTCACGCGGTTTGCGCGGGGCACCCGGTCGGTTCCCGGCCGGTGTGGGCAAGCGCCCACAAGAGATTGACGCGCGCAGCGTTCTGATCTCGGGTTAAGACCACGCCGCATTCGCAAACGTGCATCCGCTGCGGGAGCGCCTTCTTGCGCTGCCTCCCGCAGCAGCTGCACGTTTGGCTCGGCTTGACTTTGCGCGAGCGAACCTCGATGAACGCGATACCAGCCTCCGCCGCTTTGTATCGGAGCAGATCGAGAAATGCGCGTGGGGCCGTCGCGAGGATTTCGCGATTGAGGCCCGCCTTCTGGGCGACGTTGCGCCCGGGTGATTCGATTGTTCCTTGCGCGGAACGGACCATGATTTTGACCGAAAGCGATTCGGTCGCGATGAGACCGGTCGTTGCGACGAGCTTCGCCGAGCGCTGGTGCAGGAAGTTGTGGCGTTTGTCTGCCGTCTTGCGGTAGATCGCCGCGACAACCTTACGTGCCTTGGTACGGTTGTTCGACCGCTTGGCCTTGAGACTAAGGCTCTGCTGCGCAGCTTCGAGCTTGGCCCGCATCTGTGCGAAGAAGCGCGGATTGGCAACCTTCGAATAGCTGCCGTTCTCGTGGGCGAGCGTGGCAAATGTTTCGACGCCCCAATCTAGGCCGATCGCCTTGATGCCTCCTTTGCGTTGCGGCCGGCACGAGAGCGTTAGGCTCGCATACCAGCGCCCGGCCTTGTGCACAATCTCACACGTTTTCAGTTCGCCCGGCGTACGCGCACGACCACGCACCGGGATCGTACCGATGCCCGAGAGGCGCAGCTTGCCGTGCCGGTTGCCGTCGCCCGGCACGAAACGGAACCCGTCACCGTGCGTCTTGTATCCCCAGCCTGAATAGCGGTCGAAGGCTTTGAATCGTGGGAAGCCGGGGGCTTCGCCCTTGCGGCAACGCCGAAAGAACGCCGCGAAGGCCAGATGCAGGCGGTGCAGGGTGACTTGCGCCGACTGGGCGTTGAGCGCAGCGTACCGCTCGTCGTCGGCGCGAAGCTCGGTGAGATCGCGCATCTGGTCGTATTCCGACAGACTCTTGCGCTGCAATCGCCAAGCCGATTTGCGTTGTTCGAGCGCGGCGTTATACAGCCGCTGGTGCAGGCCTAGATTATCGAGCAACTCCGCCTGCTGCGAGCGCGACGGATAAAGGCGATAGACGACCTTGCGCGCGACGGGCTCCATATTACTGATCTTCTCGCGGCATGATGCCACCAGGGTGGCAGAGTGCCGCGTGGCCCCGGGAAAAGATTTTGAGCGCCGTGCCGGGCGCTGCGGCGCTTCAGCATCAGTGAAATTCGGGGAGGTGCAGCATGGCTGCAGCCGCCGCTTTCAAGTAGTTCTCAACCCATCCGCGTCGAAAGAGGGATGTTGCTATGCAACGCCCCTCTTTTGCTTCCCGCTTCGGCGAAACGCCCGAAGCCGAACTCCCCGAAGACATCGCGGCGATCTATCAGGCCAACCGCGAGAAGGTGGGATTCGTCCCCAACGTCTTCCGCGCGTACTCGCGCAGGCCCGAACACTTCCGCGCGTTCATGCACTATCACGATGTGTTGATGCGCGGCAAGAGCGGCCTTTCGCGCGCCGAGCGCGAGGCGATCGTCGTCGCGATCAGTTCCGAGAATCGCTGCCAATACTGCATGACCGCGCACGGTGCCGCGCTACGCATTCTCGGCAAAGATGCCGCGCTCGCGGAGCAGATCGCCAACAACTGGCGCACGGCGGAGCTCACGCCGCGCTGGCGCGCGATGCTCTCGTTCGCATCCCGCGTGAACGAGCCGGGCTTCGCAGCCTCGGATGCGGAGATCGAAGCGTTGCACGACGCCGGCTTTAGCGACGACGACGTTTGGGACATCGCGGCAATCGCCGCATTCTTCGGCTTGTCGAATCGTATGGCCGGCTTGATGGATATGCGGCCCAACGCGGAGTTTTATGCGATGGGCCGCGAGTAGGCTGCCTGGAAAGCCCTAGTGGTTTGGGGAACGTGTGATTTTTGTGCAATCGACAGGACGTCGACTTCCTTTGAATGTTGCACAAAAACATACGAGTAGGAAGCCCGCAGGATGCGGGCTGACGAACGGTTCCCCAAACCACTAGGGCTTTCCAGGCAGCCTACTCGCTGTCCGTCAGCAAGGCGCGCTTGCACGGCTTCAGTTTGCGCGGGCGAGCAGCTCTGCGTAGCGATCCGGATCGACGTTGCCGCCGCTGATGATGATGCCGACCGCCGCTCCGGCGACGGCGATTTTGCCTGACAGTAGTGCGGCGAGCGCGGCGCCGCCGCTGGGCTCGACCACGAGTTTCATCCGTTCGAAAGCAAAGCGCATCGCTGCGCAGAGTTCGTCGTCGCTGACGGTGACGATCCCGCGCGCGTGTTCCTTGATGATCGCGAACGTCACCTCTCCGGGCGACTGCGTTTGCAAGCCGTCGGCGATCGTTGCGGGGACGCCGATGGTCACGCGTTCGCCGCGCCGGAACGACTGCTGCACGTCGTTGCCCGCCTCCGGTTCTACGCCCCAGAGCGCGATCGCGGGATCGATACCGTGCGCGGCGATGCAAGCGCCGCTAAAGAGGCCGCCGCCGCCGACGGGCGCGACGATCGCTTGCAGATTGGGGGCTTCTTCGAGCAATTCCAGCGTCGCGGTGCCCGCGCCGGCGACGATGCGTTCGTCGTCGTAGGGTGGCACGAGCGTGGCTCCGCGCTCTTCGCACAGACGCTGCGCGATGATGGCGCGATTATCTTCGGAGCGTTCGTAGAGCGCGACTTCCGCGCCGTATCCTCGCGTGGCGTCGAGCTTCGAGCGCGGCGCATCGCTGGGCATAACGATGGTAGCGGGGATGCCGAGCAGCTGCGCTGCGAGCGCGACGCCCTGCGCGTGGTTGCCGCTCGAATAGGCGACGACGCCGGCCTTCCGCTGCGATTCGTCGAGCTGCACCAAACGATTGTATGCGCCGCGGAATTTGAACGCGCCCATGCGCTGTAAGTTCTCGCACTTGACGAAGACGCGCGCGCCCACGCGCTCGTCGAGCGTGCGCGAGCGCAGCACGGGCGTGCGATGGGCGACACCATCCAAGCGTGAGGCTGCAGACCGAATGTCGTCGTAGGTTACGGCCATCGCGTGCCTATGTTTTTGGAACGGCAGACGCCGCGATGGAGTGGAAGCGCCACGCGGAGATGCGGCCCTTGTCGTCCAGGCGCATCTCTTCTTTGTAGGTGCTGTTGGCGAACTTGACGATGAAGCAATGCGCGGCGGGCGGGCAATCGGCGGTGGTCTCCTTGAGCGATTCGAACTTGCCCTGCTGGGAGAGTTCGTCCGACCACTCCGCCACTTGAACCCGGCTGATATTGATACCCGGAGCGATCTCGTTCTGCACCGGCCCGAGATCGTTGTGTATCACGGCCATCGTGAAGGACTGCGCGTCGCGCTCGTATTTGTTTTGAAACGAACAGCCGGCGACGAGCGCCAGCGCGGCGACGACGCCCAGAGTGGTGCGCAGATTCATAGGGCGGATACCTCTCGATCGACTTCGGCGGTAAACGGGGCGAAGGACAATGCGGGATTCCATTCCTGCGCGAGGCGGACGCTCCACTCGCTCTCGAAGAGCGCGATCGGGGCGCCGGACCAGTCTTCGACGAGTTTCGCATTGCTCGGAAGTTGCGCGAGCGCCGCGAGCTCGGGGTCGCCGATCACGCGACGCGCCACGTTCAAGGGCAGATACGAGAAGTGCGTTTTGACGCCGTATTCGCCCTCCAGGCGATACTTGGCGACCTCGAACTGCAACTCGCCGACGACGGCCAGAATCGGTTCGGTTCGCGTCGATCCCCATGGGTAGAAGACTTGCACGGCCCCCTCTTCGCGCAATTGCGCGATGCCCTTTCCAAACGATTTGTAACTCGACGTATCGATACTCCGGACCGACGCGAAATGTTCCGGTGCGAAGGCCGGAATGGTCTCGAAGAGCACGGGGGCGCCGTTGTACAGGGCGTCGCCGATGGCGAAGACGCCCGGATTCGCAAGGCCCAGCACGTCGCCCGCATATGCGGAATCGAGCGACTCGCGCTCGTCCGCGAAGAGCTTCATCGCTCGCGATAGCCGCACGTCCTTACCCGTGCGCGCGTTGCGCACGACCATATCGCGCTCGAACTTCCCCGAACAAATGCGAATGAAGGCGATCCGATCGCGATGGCGCGGATCCATATTCGCTTGAATCTTGAAGACGAATCCGGTGAATTGCGCATCCGCAGGCTGGACCACGGCTAGGCCGTCGTCGACGGTTCCCGGCTGCGCTCGAAGAACGCGCGGTTGCGGCGGCGGGCTCATTTCGATAAAGCGATCCAAGAAGAGCTGCACGCCGAAATTGGTGACGGCGCTTCCGAAAAAGACCGGCGTAACTTCGCCGCGCAACATCGCATCGCGGTCGAAGGCCGCGCCGGCTCCGTCGAGCAGTTCGATGCCTTCGCGAAATTCCGCGTACGTCCGTTCGTCAACCAGCGTGCGCAGGCGCTCGTCGTCGGCCCCGGTTACGCGTTCGGTCGCGCGGGTCGCGCCGTGGGCGCTGCGCTCGAAGAGATGCACCTCGCGCGTCTGCCGGTCGTAGACGCCTTTAAACGTCGGCCCGCTGCCGAGCGGCCAATTCATCGGGAAGGCACTAATGCCGAGCACGCTCTCGAGTTCGTCCAATAATTCGAGCGGATCGCGGCTGGGGCGATCCATCTTATTCATAAAGGTGAAGAGCGGAATTTTCCGCTCGCGACAGATCGCAAAGAGTTTTTTCGTCTGCGGCTCCACGCCCTTGGCTGCGTCGATCAGCATCACGGCCGCATCGGCGGCGAGCAGCGTGCGATAGGTATCTTCGCCGAAATCCTGGTGGCCGGGCGTGTCGAGCAGGTTGACCGTGTAGCCTTTGTATGGAAATTGCAGCACCGTCGAGGTGATCGAGATGCCGCGTTCGCGCTCGAGCTCCATCCAATCGCTGGTCACCGCACGTTGGCGCTTTCGCGCCGAAACCTGCCCCGCAATGTGTATCGCTCCTCCGTAGAGCAGCAATTTTTCGGTCAGCGTCGTCTTGCCGGCGTCGGGATGCGAGATGATCGCAAACGTACGGCGGTGTTGAACTTCTTGGTCGATCGTCATCACTTCGTCAATTTCGAGCGTCGGTAGATGCGCAGGTCGGCGGAGGCCCCTTCAACCCGCAATAACGCTAACCGGTCGCCCACCCGATAGAAGCGGGCATCGGGGGGGATGTGGAACCGGTCGCGTCCCCGTCGCACGTAGGCTTCGTCATCGGTGACGGAAATCGTGCAATTGCCGTAGCGTAGTTCGGCCGGAGCCTCGATACGGCGCGCATCGGAGGGAAGGTGCTCGAGCACGTACGCGATCGCCCCGTGGGAGCGCTCCTCCTGTATCAGGCACTCAGGCAGGGCAGAGAGCGCCCACGGCGCGTCGCCGACAAAAGGCGGGGGCGGGGCCGACGAGGTGGGAATCGGCTCCCCGGCCTTGGGCGACATGGCGACGTTGACCGACCCGATGCGAATGCGAATCAAATCGCGCGCGGAGTATGCGGTGACGGCGACGGCGATCGCCACGACGAGAACGGTCGCGGCGACGAAGTAGCGAATCAACGCAACGTCATACGCGCCGCACCGATCGAGTAGTCGGCCATGCCGTAGTAGATGTCGAAGATGCCTCCGCCGAGATCCGGGCGCGGATCGATCGCGGTGGGGAACACCACATTGTCGACGGTACCGGTAAGTTCGCGCCCCGTCGTCGGAGCGAGCACCGGATGCGGCGATCGATAGATCACGCGATCGGGACGCTCGATATCGTGTACGACCACGCCGGCGCTATATCGAAATTTCGGACGCGAGCCGCTGTTATCGATCAGATCGACGGCATGATAGAGCGATAGCCACCCTTGCGGAACGCGCACCGGCGGGGTCCCGCTGCCGATTTTGATCGAGCCCCAATCGCCGTTGGGTGAGAGCACGAGCACGCTTTCGCTGACGTCCAAAAGCGCTTGTATATTCAGGATCACCGCCGCGAGCGGAATGTAGCCGATGCGAATCGATTCGCGATCTTCGAACGGCAGACGCTCGATCATCGGAATGGCGGCACGGCCGTCGACGGCCGAGAGATGCAGCATGGGACGATGGTAGAATGCCAAGCAGCGTTCGCCCGACGGCGAGAGCACCGGCTCGGGGAAGAATGCCGCATCCTTGTCGTCGCCGGCCGACATACCCGGGCGCTCGAAGCGCATCAATCCCAAACGCTCCCAGGTAAGGGCGTCGTGTGAGATGGCCACCGCGATGCGCGGGCCGGCCGGCCCGAACGCGGTGTACGCCATCACGTAGCGGTCGATCGCCGGGATGAACGTCACGCGTGGATCCTCGCAGCCATACCCCGGCTGCGGGCGCAGTTCGTAATCGGCGTGCGGTTCCAATGCAAATCCGTCGCGCTCGGCGTCGAAGCCGTCGGTTTTGGGCGTGACGAAGACGCGGCCGACGCGCGAGACGTTCCCCGGCGCAACGGCGCGCGGATAGAGCACCAGAGCGCCGTTGCGCGTACGCGCGCTGGCTGGGTTCAGGACGCCTTCCAACTCAGATGGACCGCCGTTAGGCGAGAGCACTAAGCCACGTCGCTCGATGGTAAGATCGAGCTCTGCGAGCGATTCGATCACGGTTCCCCTCTCGTTGCCCGCCATGCATATCCCGCTATGAGCCGACTTCCTCCAATATCGTCCGCAGCCGGCTCATCCTTAGCCGAATCGTCACGGGAGTTCCGTATGAGCGATCGGCTCGTCGCTCGGCGTGACGACTTCCACCCGAATACCTCGTCGATAGACGGAGTTCGGCACGATCCAGAGCGTATAGCTGCGGTACGCCGGCGACGGCTCTCCGCCGTCGGGCGGCGGCTCCTCGAAAGCAACGATACGAACGCGGTCGATGCTTGCTCGGATCGATTCGATGACCTGTTTGTAGCCGCTACGATCGTGAGGCCCCATCAACAGCACCACGCCGAACTCGCCGCGGAACTGCACCGCGGCCTTGATACCCACCCGCGCCAGTTGCGAATCGTTTCGGACTATAACGATCTGATCGCGCCCGAGAACCTCGGTCGTGCCTTGGGCATACGTCTTCACGCGTACTTCCCTGCAACCCACCAACAAGAGGAGCAAGGCGACCGACCACCAGCGCTTCACCATGCATCGGCTTCGCTCGTCATCCGCAAACGCCATTCTTCTTGCCCCGTCACCGAGGCTGTTCGAGACGCGTTGGAAGGTTTAGACTGAAGTATCAGTTGCCGAGCGAGGTGCTCCGATGATCGATCTGTTGACATTCCTGGTGGCGATTGCTGGCGCGTCGCCCGTGCCCGCCGCCTCTTCCGCGCCCATCCCCGCGCTACACGAAATCATGCGGGTCCGATCCTCGGCGCTCTGTGCGGAATTCGCCAGCCATGCCAACGGCGCGATCGATGCGACCACGAGTAACGATTCGACCCTGCTCACCCTGGTCGATTCGCTGGGCCGCACCAAAATGGACGATAGCCGGCTGGCTTGGAATAACGAGCTGCTCAAGCTCGAGCGGATGTCGGACGAGATCACGCGGCAGTGGAAAACGGGAGAGCGAGAGGTCGCACAGGTGCGGGCGCTGGCCGCCAAGAGCACCGATCCCCAAGAAAAGCTCGAATTGACCGCCTCGGCCAACGCCCTGGGCGGTGCCCTCTGGAGGCAACGGCGCATCGCGCGCGATCTCGACGGCTTCATCGCGTTCATGGAAACCGATCAGATGATGACCAATACGACGGCCGAAGGGAAGGCCAACGAGATGGTCTTCGGGGTCGCGGATCCGGTGCACAATCCCAGCTTCGGCGACTCCGTCAACCTTCACAACCCCGGCGGGACCCGCGGGTACGAGGGTCCCCCGGACACGATGCCGTTTCCGGGGGATCCCAATAACCCCAAGGCAAGCGCGCAGGCAATGGCCGCAGCTAAGGATTTTCGGCGCAGGATGGGCCCGATCGGAGAGGACGAGATCCAAGCCGCGGTCCACGTCGAACAAGCCTCGGAGGGCTGCTAGAAGCGTTAGCATTTCGTTATGCGCGGCTTAATCGGGTCATAGCATACACCGGATAACATTCCGGGAGTGAAACTCTCCCTTAGACTTCGCCTCTCCCTTTGGTCGGCGGTCTTAGCGCTCGTGCCGCTGACGATCCTTGCCTGCTATAGCATCTGGACCATTCGTACCGATCAACTGGCGGCCGCCGAACGAAGCGTCTCGGAAGACGCGCTCGCTACGGCGTCGACGTTACATCAGTTGCTCATCGGAAAGCGTCTCGCAACCGAAGTGATCGGCAAATTACCGTTTGCGCTCGATCTCGTGCGTGGCGGCAAGCAGCTCTCGCCGGGCGTTATGGACGGCCTTCTCTCGACGGTCCCGTATGGCGTGTCGCTTGCGTTCCTAGCCCCCAGCGGCCACGTTGTGGAAGAGATCGGGAACGTTTATGTCGACCCAAACTCGCGCGCGGTTAAAAGCGCTCTCGGCGGTGTAGCGGCGCTATCCTCGATTCATTTCGAGCGCGGGAGCCCTACGATGTACGCCACCGCGCCAATCGCCGACGGAATGACGCTCACCGGATTAGGCGCCGTCGTCGTACGAATAAGCCCCGACGACGTCCTTTCGCTGATCGACGGCTCCAAGGGAGCGCTCTTCGATGCAGGCGGTAACGCGATACGGGTATCGCACCATCCGGACGACGCATTCAAGACGCTCGCAGCGCTTGGGCTCGGTCCGCTACACTCCGCGATCGAAAACGACAGCACCGAGGTCCTGCGGGTACGTAATGCGTTCGCGTCCGGCCCGGCCTACGCAAGCGTTGCACGAGTGAACGAGACGCCGTTCTTCTTCGCGACGATCGTTCCCGAAAAAGCCGTCATGGGTACCGTTCGGATCGCCACCTTGGTGAGCATCGCGGTGGCCCTCTTCGCGGCAGTCCTCGTCTTCGTTGCGACCTTTGTGTTGCTGCCACGCCTGACGCTAGACCGTATATCGAGGCTCACGCAATCGCTCCGGCGCATTGCCGAAACGTCCGATCTCCGCGAGCGACTCCCCGAAGAGCACGACGACGAAATGGGCGCGCTGGCCATCTCGTTCAACGAGCTGTTATCGCGCCTGGATCGAGTCGTGACCAGGGCGCGCACGAGCGGCAGCGGTATCGAAGCCGCGGTTCGTGCGGCTCGGGCGCAGTCCCACGCAATACGCTCGGCCGCCGATGCAGCGGCTGAGGGCACGTCCAGCACGGCGGTCGCGATCGCTCAGATCGCGCGTAGCGCGCGCGACGTCTCGCAGAACGCACATCGTCTGCGGTCGGACGTTGACCGCAGCGCGCTATCGCTGGAAAGCGTCACGCTGAGTATCGAGGCTATTTCCGAAAACAACGATGCGTTAGCCGCGACCGCCGACAAGACGCTCCGTTCGGTGGAGAGTTTTGCGGGGGCGCTTACCGAAGTGACGTCGACGATTCGCTCGGCATTCTCACGTTCGCAAGAATCCGATCGGCGGGTTCGCGAATCTAGCGCGATACTCGACCAGATGATCGAGCGCACGTTACGCATTGCGAGCGATCTCCACGATGTATCCGACGCGATCGGCCAACTGCGAAGCGTCACCTCTCGCATCGATCAAATGCTGGATGCAATCGACGAAATAGCCGATCAAACGAATCTGCTCGCGCTCAACGCCGCCATCGAGGCGGCGCGTGCGGGGGAACATGGCCGCGGTTTCGCGGTCGTCGCCGACGAAATTCGCAAACTGGCGGATCGCTCCGCCACCGCGGTGCGAGAAGTTGCTCAGCTTACGGCCGAAGTGCAACGTAATTCTTCTATGGTGGAAGGCGTCGTCTCGAAGGCCGCGGACGGCGCGACCTGGGCGCGCGATGCGTCGGACCGCGCCAGCGCCGCGCTTCAAGAGATCCTGGGGCTTGTCGGTGAGACGGCAGACATGGCTTCTTCCGCGGCGATGGCGGCCGAAGCTCCGGTAGCCGCTTCGACCCAATTGATCGCTGCGGTTCGGGACATCGAACAACGGGCTGCAGGCGTCGCCAACGCCACGGCATCGCAGACGGCAAGCGTCCGCGTCGTCAACGCGCAACTTTCGAGCATGCGTTCGGTAACTGCCGAGATGGAAAGGGCCACGGCCGAGCAATCGACAGCGCTGGAGATGGCCCAACGCTCGATGGATGACGTCTCCGCGCGGGCCTTGGGCTCGCTATCGACGGCGCGGGAGCTCGAAGAGCTGGCGGGCCGCCTAGCCGACGAATCCGCAACCCTTCACGAATCGCTTGGATCTCTGGCCCGCGCCGAGGGCGATACAGTCGATCCGACAGTAATAACCTCGATCACCCGTTACGGGATCGAGGCCGGAACGCCGTTAACGGCCATCGCAAGTTAAGCGACGACTGTCGTTGCCTATGGGCTACCCCTGGGGTACCCTTGAACATCGAATGAAGACTCTGCGAAGCCTCGCGCTCGCGGCCGTCGTGGTCGCCCTTGGAACGGTCATCCTGGGCAGCTGGACGCGCATCAACGGGGCCGGAATGACGTGCCCCGATTGGCCTCTCTGCCACGGTAAGCTCATCCCCTCGATGTCGGACGGCACGATTTGGGAATGGACTCACCGGCTGTTCGCCTTTATCGTCGCTCCTTTGGTCGCCGCCGTGATGATTGCGGCGTGGCGCGTGCGGGAGCGCTCCTCGTTTATTTTTCCGACCCTGGCGGCGATCGGCATCCTGTTCTTGGTCCAAGTCGGGCTCGGGGCCGCAACGGTGAAGCTCGGCAATAGCCCCCTCTCGGTCGTGCTCCATTGGGCGACCGCGATGGCCTTTATCGCGTGCCTGTGCGCCATGGCGATTTTCGCTCACGCTAGCCTCGAACCGCCGAGCGAGCGTTCGGCCGACCGCTCGGCATCGCTCTTGATGGTCGGCATGTTGGTCGGAACGGCGCTGGTGACGTTCGTTACCATGTGCATCGGGGCGTACGTCAGCTCCAGCGGCGACGGCCTTGCTTGCCTCTCGATCCCGGGATGTGCGGGCAATGTGGTCGTATATACGCAAGGCCAGTACGTGCAGATGCTCCACCGCTTGCTCGCAGGCGGCGTTCTCATCTGCGCGGCCGGGTCGCTCGCAATCGCGTGGGCTCGGCCGGTCTCGACGCGCGTCCGCGCGCTCGTGAGCGTCGGCGTTGCGCTGGTTTTCGTACAGGTATTACTCGGATTGTTGAACGTCGCATTACGGTTGCCGATGGATCTTCGCGAAGCGCACGCGCTCAACGCGGCGCTCGTCTTTCTCAGCTTTGTCGTAGCGGCGCTGCTGGCAGCGTTAGACGCGCGCGCGTTCGGGCCAGAGCGTACGGTCGCATCCCGGTGAGTTCCACGCTCGCTCGCGTCGACGGCGCGCCTTCGCATGCTCATAGCGGACTGGCCGGCAAAATCGGCGACTACTACGAACTAACCAAGCCGCGAATCATGTACCTGCTGCTGATCACGACCATCGCCGCGATGGTGATGGCCGCGCGCGGCATACCGCCTCTGGCGGTGACGCTATGGACGCTGCTCGGCGGCGCGCTTGCGGCCGCCTCGGCCGGTACCTTCAACTGCATTTACGACGTAGATATCGATGCGTTGATGAAACGCACGCAAAATCGTCCGCTTCCAACCGGCCGCATCTCGATTCGAAACGCGACGATCTTTGCGATCGCCTTAGGAATCGCGTCGTTCGCGATCATGTATCTGCTCGTCAATCCGTTGGCCGCGTGGCTCTCGCTCGCCGGAAACGTCTATTACGTCGTCATCTACACGATGTGGCTCAAGCGCACGACGCCGCTCAACATCGTCATCGGCGGGGCCGCCGGATCGGTGCCGCCGTTGGTCGGCTGGGCGGCCGTCACCCATACGATCGGCGGCCCCGCTCTGGGCTTATTCGCGCTGATCTTTCTATGGACGCCGCCGCATTTTTGGTCGCTCGCACTCATGACCGAACTCGATTACGATGCCGCGAACATTCCGATGCTTCCCAACGTCAGCGGTGAAGAGCGCACGAAGCGGGAGATCGTGTACTACTCGATCGTCCTGGTGCTGGCGTCGCTCGCACTCTATCCGCTGCACATCATGGGCGCGTTGTACTTCGGCGCGGCAGCGGTGCTGGGCGGCATTTTCCTGATGGATGCATTCAAGACGTGGCGAGGACGCGGGGATAAAGATTATGCGCGCCGGCTCTTTCGTTTCTCACTCGTCTATCTCGCACTGATGTGCGTGGTCATGGTCATCGACCGCATCATCTCGTGAAGCGCAGCATCGCCGGACACGATCTCGATCGGTCCGCCCTACCGCTGCTGTTGACGCTCGGCTTGGGCGTATTTGCGGGCGCGCTCGATCTGAGCGTGCTCTCTCCGGCGCTGCCGGCTCTCGCCCTCGCGTTCAACGTACAGACCGGCGATCTCGCGTGGATTTTCACGCTCTATTTGCTGGTCACGGTCGCATCGATTGCGATCGCGAGCACGCTCGCCGATCGTTACGGACGCCGGCCGATCTACATCGCCTGCGTGCTGCTGTTTGCGTTGGGCAGTTTGATTGCGGTAACGGCGCAGAATTTTCCGATGTTCTTGCTGGCGCGTGCCATCCAGGCCCTGGGAGCGGGCGGAATCTTCCCCGTCGCCACCGCAGCCATCGGCGATGCCGTGCCGGCCCAGCGACGCGGCGCCGCGCTCGGCCTGGTCGCGGCCACGTGGGGGCTGGCGGCGGTCATCGGGCCGACGGTGGGCGGCTTGGTGACGCATTTCGTTTCGTGGCGCTGGATCTTCGCCGCAAATTTTCCGCTCGCCGCAATCGTCATCTTCTACGCGCGCAAGCTGGTGCCGGCGGTCGCGCCGCGCGTACGAGGGCCCCTCGACGTGCTCGGCCTGGGCTTGCTCTGCGGCGGCCTATTGCTCCTGATGGACGGCCTCACCACCGCTCACCCTATAACCGCGATCGCGGGAGCGTTGGTGTTGGCGGGGTTCTGGTTCTGGGAGCGCGTGGTCGAGAATCCCATCGTCCCCAGCCGGCTCTTCACGACGCCGCAACTTGCGAAGACCTATCTCCTCGAAATCGCGATCGGGATGCTCGAAGGCTCGCTGTTCTTCATTCCGACCGTGCTGATCGGCGCGCAAGGCCTCTCGTACGCGGTGGCCGGCTTGGTGGCGGCGCTCGGCGCGCTGGTCTTTGTCGCCGTCATTCCGATATCGGGGCGCGCGCTCGACCGCATCGGCAGCCGCAACGTGCTGCTGGCCGGAACGATCCTCACCGAGGTGGGCCTAGCGATCTTTGCCCTGGGCTTCTCGTCACTCTGGATCGCGCTGCTCGCCATGCTCGTCGCAGGTTGTGGATTCGGAGCGCTCCTAGGCGCCCCAACCCGGTACATCATCACCAACGAAACGCATAATCGGACCCGCGCCACGGCCGTTGGGCTGCTAAGCCAGGCGCTCATCGTCGGCCAGATTATCGGGAGTTCGATGGCGGGCGGCATCATGACCGCTTCGACCAACGAGTTGGCCGGCTACCGAAATGCCTATCTTGCGTTCTGCGGGGTCGCGCTGCTTGCATTGGCGATCACGACCACCCTCAAGCCACGCGAAAGCGAGCGCACCTCTCCTATCGAGGAAGCGGCATAACCGCTTAGGGAACCTACCGGCATGGCAACGCACGTCGTAGCAAATCAGCCACCTCCGTTCGAGCATATCGATCTCTTCTCGAGCGATCGAGCACTCGTCGAAGGCGTCGCCCGCGAAACGCGCGGCGCTGACGCGGAAGAATTGCGCGCGTTCGGTGCGCTCGCCGGACATCCCGAAACGATCCAACTCGGCTTCGACGCGAACGCGTACGTCCCCGAACTCCACACGCACGACCGCTTCGGCAATCGCATCGATGAAGTGCGTTTCCATCCCGCATGGCACGTGCTCTTGCATCACGCGACGACGCACGGGCTCCACGCCGCTCCATGGAACGATCCCAAACCCTACGCGCACGTCAGCCGCGCCGCGAAATTTTTCGTGTGGTCGCAAGTGGAGGCCGGGCACGGATGCCCCGTGTCCATGACGTATGCGGCCATCCCCGCGCTGCGCAGCGAGCCTTCGATCGCGCAACTTTGGGAACCGCGACTCTGCGCGCCCTCGTACGACCCGCGACTGCTGCCGATCGCGCAAAAAACCAGCGCGCTGTGCGGCATGGGCATGACCGAGAAGCAAGGCGGTTCCGACGTTCGGGCCAATCAAACGCGCGCGCTTGCGGCGGGCACGGCGCGCGGCTCCGGCGCCGAATACGTCCTGACGGGGCATAAGTGGTTCTGCTCGGCGCCGATGAGCGATGCGTTTTTGATGCTCGCGCAGACCGATGCCGGCTTGGGATGTTTCTTCGTGCCGCGCGTGTTGCCGGATGGAACCCGCAATCCGTTCGCGATCCTGCGCCTCAAAGAGAAGCTCGGCAATCGCAGCAATGCCTCGGGCGAGATCGAGTTGGAGGGAACGCACGCATGGATGATCGGCGAAGACGGGCGCGGCGTCCGCACCATCGTCGAAATGGTCAATCAGACGCGCTTGGATTGCATCATCGGCTCGGCGAGCGGCATTCGCCACGCGCTCGCGCAAGCGATCCATCACGCGACCTATCGCGAAACCTTCGGAGCGAAGTTGGTCGATCACCCGTTGATGCGTAACGTACTGGCCGATCTGGCACTCGAATCGGAGGCTGCAACCGCCCTGTTCCTTCGCATAGCCCGTACCATCGATGAGTCGGCGACCGATCCGCGCGCGGCGGCCCTCAAGCGCATCGGTACCGCGCTTGGAAAGTACTTCGTCTGCAAGCGCGCGCCGATGCTCGTCGCCGAAGCGCTGGAATCGCTCGGCGGCAACGGGTACGTGGAAGAATCGATCCTGCCCCGCCTCTATCGCGAAGCGCCTCTCAATTCCATCTGGGAGGGTTCGGGCAATATCAACGCGCTCGACGTCCTGCGGATCGTGCGCAAACAGCCGGAGGCGCTGGAAGCGTTTCGCGAGGAGCTCGCGCCCGCAATGTCCGATGCACGCTTCGCGCCGTCGGCAAAAGCCTTAGAGCTGCTGCTCCGCGACGGCCCTTCGCTCGAACTCCACGCTCGATCGATCGTGGAACGCATGGCGTTGCTCTGGCAGGGGGCGCTCTTGTTAGCGCACGCTCCCGCTGCCGTCTCCGATGCTTTCATCGCGAGCCGCCTCAACGGCGACGCAGACCGCACCCTGGGAACGCTTCGCTCGTCAACGTCGTTTGCGGCGATCGTCGAGCGTGCCGCGCCGCGATGAAAACGCGCGAATTCAATCGCAGCACGAAGTTGCTGGCGCAACGGCCGTGGACCGAACGGGAGCGTCGCGTCGTGTGGTGCGGGCTGACCGGGCGGATGGCGATCGCCATCGAGCCGCTCATCGGTATGGCGTTTTTTTCATTTCTAACGTGGGGAATCGTCTGGCGCGCGCATCACGTGCCGGACGACGCGACGCTCGTGGTGATCGCGCCGATCTTCGCTCTGGGCGCGCTCGCGTTCCTAGGATACTTCATTGCGGTAACCATCGCGCCGTTTATCGCCTATCTGCAA
>DATKQG010000083.1 GCA_035532835.1 Candidatus Dormiibacterota bacterium | reverse complement strand
GATGCGCGCTCGATCCCATCGAGAGGCGGGCTACTACCCACGGGCGCGATCTCATTTGCACACTGACGGAACGGCGTGCTTTTGGGAGTCGCCTTGGATATCAGGCTGCCAAGCATGATTCCTATCATTGTCTAACCGTTACTCGATTGCTTGCATTGATCTTGCTTGACCTGAACGTTCTGAGTTAGTTTATTCCACGGAAATAACAGCTTCGCCTGAGCTTCGTTGACCTCTGCCAATGCCGACTGAAGAGTCCCATACACGGATCCGTTAAACGGAAATATTGGAAAGCCTGAGTTGCTAGCACCAACCCCAATTGGCCCGGCATTTATGCCACCCGAGAAGTTTACAAGGAACGAAATATACTCGTTTCCGCCGTAGGTTTGGTACTCGTAGGCAATTTGTTCGGTGACTGCACCCACCTTGGCCCAAAGGGCAAAACTATTGCTTATCTGATCATTGTGATCATCCTGGCCGTTGATTGACGTGTTGTTCTGAAGTTCGCCGTTGCATGTTGAGATCGCAATGGGCCCAGAACCGCCGGGCGGAAGAATGGGTGTGCATACTGAGCATCCAACCCCGCCACCGCCGGGTGCGGGCTGCCAGGAGCCGGGCGTGCAATTCGTGCCGCCCACATCTGTCGCGCAGCCGCCGGGAACCCACACATCACCACCGCCAGCTCCGCAAGCGGTAACGGGATGCGCTCCCGCGATCGCACTTGTATTTCTGCCGGTGGGACCTGCGAGATAGCAGTTGCCGCCACCCGAACCGCTGCCGCCGCCGCACAATACCGTGTTGCATCCGCCGGCTACAACCGGGCGTAGCGAAGGTGCGGCGTTTGAAGCCGAAGCTGCCGTAACTGCAGCGTCTCCGGACGCGGATTGAGTCGTACCCTTAGGTGGCGCGCCGTACTCCGTGGCCGGCGCAACTCCAGTGCGTACGGACTGGCTCCCGGGCGCACTAGGCACATACGAATTGCTAGCGCCCGAGCAATTTGCAAGGAGCATAGAGAGACTCAGCGCTGAAAGCGCGAGCATTTGTCTGGTTCTCAAGAAAAAACTCCATCGTTTGAAGAATAAGCTACAAACGGTGTATAAAAGGCACGCTGCCCACACCACCTGAACGCGCCGCTTCGCCGCCCACCAGACGCTTCCCGTTTGCGGTGCCGTTATTCCCCGCCACCGGTATGCGGCGCGCGCGCTGTGTGTGGATTTAGGGAACGAACAATTCGCTGGCGAAAGCTACGGGTTATGAAGCGATTGATGACTGGAATTATCGCCGCACTGTTGGCGCTCTCCGCGACGCCGTTGCGGGCTGGGGCTCCGCCGGTGAGCGTCGGGGCTCATGCGATGGTTTCGACCGAGCAGCGGCTGGCCTCGCGAATCGGGCTCGACGTCCTCAAGCACGGTGGGAACGCCGTCGACGCGGGGGTTGCCGTGGCGTACGCGCTCGCGGTGGTCGATCCGTGTTGCGGGAACATCGGCGGCGGCGGGTTCATGCTGATTCGCATGCACGACGGGCGCGAGCGCTTCATCGACTTCCGTGAGAAAGCGCCCCTGGGCGCGAGGCGGAACATGTACCTAGATAGCCACGGGAACGACGTGCCCGAGCGTTCGCGCAAGGGGTGGCTCGCGATCGGCGTTCCCGGAACGGTGATGGGCATGGAGCGCGCGCGCCAACAGTACGGCACGATGTCGCGGGCCGCGCTGATGGCGCCGGCGATCGCCCTCGCGCGCAACGGGTTCACCATGACGCAGGGCGATCTGCTACCGTTTATCGGCTCGGCGAGTGAAGGCTACAGCGGCGCATACACGTTCGCGAAACAGCCCAACGTTCGCGCCATCTGGATGCCGCACGGGCGCTTGCCGCGCGCGGGCGATCGCATCGTGCAAAAGAACCTCGCTCACACGCTATCGTTGATTTCGCAGCAGGGCGATGCTGCGTTTTATCGCGGGGCGATCGCGCGGGCCGTCGTTGCCTCGAGTAAGAAACACGGCGGCCTGCTCACGATGAAAGATTTCGCGGATTACACGGTGGACGAATCGCAGCCGGTGCATTGCACGTACCACGGGTACACCATCGCCTCCGCGCCGCCGCCGAGTTCCGGGGGCGTGACGCTCTGCGAAATTCTCAACATCGTTGCCCCCTACCCGTTTGCGTCTTGGGGCTGGCATAGCCTCAAGGAAACGCATTACCTGATCGAAGCGGAACGCCGCGCATACGCGGATCGCAACAATTACCTCGGCGATCCGACATTTGTCAAAAATCCGGTCGCGCAACTGCTCTCGCCTGCCTACGCCGCGAAGCTTCGGGCGACGATCTCGCCCGATCGCGCAACGCCGTCGTCGCAGGTAAAACCCGGCCTTTCGATTACGCATGAGAATAACGATACGACCCACTTCTCGATCGTCGACGCGCAGGGCGACGCGGTTTCGATGACGTTCACCATCAACGACTGGTTCGGCGCGGGCGTCATCGCCGGCAATACCGGGTTCTTCCTCAACGACGAAATGGACGATTTCACCTCGAAACCGGGCGTACCGAATATGTTCGGTCTGGTGCAGGGCGTCGCGAACGATATTCAGCCCGGGAAGCGCCCGCTCTCGTCGATGACGCCGACGATCGTTACCAAAGACGGTAAGCTCGCGATGGTGACCGGCAGCCCCGGCGGCTCGCGCATCATCACGATCACGCTGGAAACGATGCTCGACGCGCTCGTCTTCGGCATGAACGCGCAACAAGCGGTCGATGCGCCGCGCATCCACATGCAGTGGTTGCCCGACCGCATCGAATACGAACCCGGCGCGTTGACGAACGCAACGATGGCGGCGCTACGCAGCGAAGGCTACACGCTCAAGATGATTCCGTCGTGGGGCTCCGCACAGGCGGTCGTCGTCGATCCGAAGACGGGCGTTCGCTATGGCGGGACCGATTGGCGCCACCCTTCGGGCGCCGCGCTCGGATACTAATGATGCCGGTCGCTCTTTCAGCGCCGCTCTATCGCGTCGTCGGTATCGGCACGTTGCAAGACGTCGGCGGATCGGCACGGGCCATCAATGCGAACCACGCCGTCGCCGGATCGATCGACGGCGCCGCATTCACGTGGGCTAATGGAACGTTGACGCTCTACCGCCCGCCCAAAGCCCTCGACCCCGACGACGTTGCATCCAGCGTTGCAACGGCGATAGCATCCGACGGCACGGCAGCCGGGAGCCTCGGCACGTACGGTCCGGTCGCGATGAGCGGGTTGGAAACGGCAACAGCGGCGCTTTTTCGCAACGGAGCGATTTCGTATCTCGATCGCTCGCGTAACGAAACCTTCGAAGCCTTCGGCATCAACGATCGCGACACGGTCGTCGGCGTGGACGCCTATCGGGGATTCGTACGCGACGCGGATGGAAGCATTGCAAATATCGTCCCGCTCTCAACGCGTTCGGATTGGAACGGTAGCGCCGCAAGCGCGATCGACAACGCAGGCATCATCGTCGGGGCGACGACCGTGAACGTGCCGTGGACGTTCGATGCCGCGCTCCCGCCGCCGCAGGACGGCTATGCGCCCGCGCGTCACAGCGTCGAAGCGCTGCCGATCCACGCGTTCGAGATGACGCGTAGCGCAAGCGGACAGCACATGCGCGATCTCGGAACGATACCCGGCTTCCTCGATACTTACGCGACGGCGCTCAACGCAGGCGGTATCGTCGTCGGTTACTCCGGAACGACGTCGGGGCCGAAGTGGTCGCTCGTCGAGGGCCCGAGCCACGCGTGGGTGTACGAACGTGGGCGCATGCGAGACCTCGGCGTGCGCAAACCCGGCGATTCCAGTTACGCGCTCGGCATCAACGACGCCGGAACCATCGTCGGCTGCTCGGGACCGACGCAGCGCGTGCCGTGGCTGCAGACCGGCGCTCCGCCTTCGTCCCGCGACGTGGCCGTTCGGTGGGTCGATAACGGCATTCAAAATCTCAACGCGCTGATTCCCGCGAACTCCGGTTGGAAGCTGCTTTGCGCGCGCGCGATCGATCGCGACGGATGGATCGTGGGCGACGGACTCTACGACGGCTCGCCGCGGGCTTTCGTGCTCGAACCGCGGTCGTGACCAAGAGCGCGGCCCTACTGGCGGAATGCTCGCTCGTGACGCGCACGCCCGACGGCTGCGCGTGGTGCGGAAAAGCGCTCCCCGCACGCCGCCGCACCTGGTGCAGCGATCGGTGCGGCGACACGTTTTGGAAGAATCACTGGTGGTCGCTCGCGCGTCGCGCTGCGAAGCGCCGCGACAAGTATCGGTGCACGAAGTGCGGGCACGCGTTGCCGAAGCGCCCCGCGCGCGCCGCCTTCCGTACCGAGGCCGCATACAAAAAAGCGATGAGCGCGTGGCGCGCCGCGCGCAAGACCGGACGTCTCGAAGTCAATCACATCGTCGCAGCGAACGGGCGCCACGCGCAGATCAGCTGCGTGCACCACGTCGAGAATTTGGAGACGCTCTGCATCGCGTGCCACGCGCTCCACACCGCGGACCTGCGCGATCGCGTAAAGCTCGCCAAAGCCGAGCGGGCTGCCGCAGCCGCCGGCTGACGCTATTTGGCTGGCCCGCGCTCGACTTTTGGACCGAGCCTTTCCTGCAAATCCACTAGGTCCGCCGCACGTGCGGCTGGTATAACGGCACCCATGCAGAGTCTCACCCCAAAACGCCTGACCGAATTACAGGTCAAGGCGAACGACGTACGCCAGGGCATCATCGAAGCCTTGGCCGCCGCCGGCTCCGGGCATTCCGCCGGTTCGCTCGATATGGCCGACGTATTCACGGCGCTCTACGGCCACATCATGCGCCACGATCCGAAGAAGCCCGAGTGGCCGGATCGCGACCGCCTGCTGCTCTCGTGCGGCCACATCGCTCCGGTCCGGTACTCCGCGATGGCGCACTTCGGCTACTTTCCGGTGGAAGAGTTGCTCACGCTGCGCAAGTTCGGTTCGCGCTTGCAAGGGCACCCCGAGCGCGTGAAACTTCCGGCGCTCGAAACGACGTCGGGCCCGCTCGGCGAAGGGCTGGCGCAAGGCGTCGGCATGGCGCTTGGAGCGAAGCTCGATAAAAAAGATTGGCGCGTCTACGTGGTAACCTCGGATGCCGAACATCAGTGCGGCCTGCATTGGGAAGCGATGATGACGGCCGGAAAATTTCATCTCGACAACCTCACCTGCATCATCGATCGCAACTTCATCCAAATCGACGGCAGCACCGAAGATATCATGCCGCTCGAGCCGCTCGGCGATAAATACCGCGCGTTCAACTGGGAAGTGATCGAGTGCGACGGCAACGATATCGCCTCGATCGTCGAAGCCGCGAAGAAGGCGGCCGCGACCGTCGGCAAACCGCAGGTTATCGTTGCGAATACCGTTCCGGGTAAGGGCGTCTCGTATATGGAAGGCGATTATACCTGGCACGGTAAGCCGCCGAACAAACAGCAAGCCGACGAAGCGCTGAACGAGTTGCAAGCCGCACGCGAAAGGATCCTCGCCAATGCCTAGCGCCGATACGATGGACGCAGCAGCCCACGCCATGCACTTGGTCGACTATCGCGACGCCGCGACGATCAAGCAGGTTCCGACGCGCAACGGCTTTGGCGAAGGGCTGATTGAAGCGGGCAATCGCAATAAAAATGTGGTCGCGATTTGCGCCGACCTTGCCGAGTCGACGCGCATGGAAGGCTTTAAAAAAGCGTACCCAGAGCAGTACATCGAAATCGGCGTTGCCGAGCAATTGCTCGTAGCGATGGCCGGCGGCTTGGCCGCAGTCGGAAAAACGCCGTGGATCGCGAGCTATGCGATGTTCAATCCGGGCCGCTCGTGGGAGCAAGTCCGCACGATCATGGCGCTCAACGAGTCCAACGTGAAGATCGCGGGCGCGCACGCCGGCGTATCCGTCGGGCCCGACGGCGCGACCCACCAAGCGATCGAAGATATCGCGATCATGCGCGTCATCCCGCACATGATGGTCGTGGTGCCGTGCGATTCGGTGCAGACCAAGAAAGCGACGATCGCGCTCTCCGAGAAATTCGGGCCGACGTACCTGCGGTTCGCGCGCGACAAGTCCGCAATCGTCACGACGGAAGAGACGCCGTTCGAGATCGGCAAGGCGCAGACGTTCCGCGACGGCAACGACGTGGCGATCGTCGCCTGCGGAATCTTACTCTATAACGCCCTGATCGCGGCCGAGGAGTTAGCGCGCGAAGACGGCATCGAATGCCGCGTCGTCAACAATCACACGGTCAAACCGATGGACGAAGGGGCGATCGATGCTGCGGCCCGCGAATGCGGCGCCATCGTCACCGTGGAAGAGCATCAAGTCCATGCCGGTATGGGCTCGCGCGTTGCCGAGATCGTCGCGCAGCGCCATCCGGTCCCGATCGAATTCGTCGGCGTGCAGGATCAATTCGGCCAATCCGGCGAGCCGACCGAACTCATCGAACATTACGGCATGGGCACCGCCGCCATCAAAGAAGCGGCGCGAAAGGCCTACAAGCGTAAATCGTAGCCGGAGCGAGCAAAACAAAACGGGACGCCATCGGCGTCCCGTTTTTGTTTTACGATTGCGGTTATGCGCTCGGCTTTTAGCGGCGCAGGCCGAGATCGGCGATGAGCTTACGGTAGCGCTCGATATCTTTGTGCATCAGATAGTTGAGCAACCGGCGGCGCTGGCCAACCTGCAACAGCAGGCCACGGCGGCTGTGATGATCTTTTTTGTGAATCTTCAGATGCTCGGTGAGCATGTTAATCGTCGCGGTGAGAACGGCGACTTGCACTTCGGCGGAGCCGGTGTCGTTGGCGCCGCGGCCGTACTTAACGGCAAGTTCGGCTTTTAATTCTTTGGAAATGGGCACGGATTGAACTCCTTGTTCAGGAAAGACTCGGCCGGGTACAGGGCGAGGTGCTCCATCCCGGCGACCGGCGTAGCATAGCAGACCGGCGGACGTCCCGCAAGCGGAGTTAGCTCAGGCCTAGCGGTGCAGGGTGTACGCGACGGCGGCGAGCGCCGCGAGAAGGACCGCGGTTTGGCCCAGCATCCAGCCGATCGTCGCGCGGAAATTCGCGTCGATCTTGCGGTCGACGCCGTCAAACCGCCGGTCCACGCTCTCGAAGCGTCGGTCAATGCCATCCAAGCGTCGATCGATGCTGTCGAGCCGCTTGCCTACCTGCTCGAAGGCGCCTTCTAGCCGCGCGATCGGGGTCTCCCAGGGCTGTGCGGTCATACTCCCCTCCTCGCCCATCCTATCACGCGCGGGGGTGCGGCCGGCTAGGCCTCGTCGCGCACCGGGGTGGGGCGGCCGTCGGGGCCGACGGCGACCATGACGAAGCGGGAGGTGGTTGAGAGGTGGCGCGCCCCGGTCACGGGATTCTCGCCCCACAGCTCCACGTCGATGGCGATCGAGGTGCGGCCGATCCGTGCCACGGTCGCGATCGTCTCGGCGAAGTCGCCGGTGCGGATCGGCGCCTTGAAATCGGTTCGGTCGATCGAGGCGGTTACCACGGGCTTGCGGCAGGCGCGCATGGCGGCAATGCCCGCGACGACGTCCATCATCGCCAGCGCCTTGCCGCCGAAGAGGGTGCCGTAGTTGTTGGCGTCGGTTGGGAAGACGATCTCGGTGCGTCGCTCCACGATCTGTTCGGTAGTCACGCGACTAGTATACGCGGCGATGGGCCGGGCGGCGCAACCGCCCTTCCGGCAGGCGTTCGCGCTTGCGGGCGCAAGATTCAGGGATGAGCGGCTTTTTCGTGCCCGTCATCTATGGTTCGGTGCGCAGCGATCGCCAGGGCATCAAGGCCGCGCGCTGGGTCGTCAACGAGTTGCGCCGGCGTGGGATGGATCCGATGTTGATCGATCCGATGGAGTACCAGCTGCCGATGCTCGATCGCATGTATAAAGAGTACGCGCCCGGAACGGCGCCCGCGCTGATGGAGTCGTTAGCCAAGACGTTTCGCGCCGCCGACGGCTTCGCAATCGTTTCGGGCGAATACAATCACGGTATCCCGCCCGCGCTCAAAAATTTGATGGATCACTATCTCGAAGAGTACTTCTGGCGTCCGGCGGCGATCGTCACGTACTCGGGCACGCGCTGGGGCGGCACGCGCGCGGGGGTGCAGCTACGCGCGACGCTTGGCGAGATGGGTATGGTGACCATTCCGTCCATGCAGCCGATCGGGACCGTGCAAGATGCGTTTACCGACGACGGGACACCGACCGATCCGAAACTGGCCGAATACTCCGCGCGGTTCTTCCAAGAGTTCGTGTGGTATATGAACGCACTGAAAACCCAACGCCAACACGGGGTTCCTTACTGATATGGATCTTGGAATTAAAGGGCGCGTCGCGCTCGTAACCGGCGGCAGCGCCGGGCTCGGAGAAGCCGTGGCGCTCGCGCTCGCAGCCGAAGGCGTGAAACTTGCGGTGGCTGCGCGCCGTGCCGACCGCCTCGAAGCGGTCGCGCTCCACGCCAAACAACTCGGGGCGGAAGACGCTCGCGCCTTCACCGTCGATTTGAACGACGAGGCGTCGATCGCGGCGCTGCTGAGCGACGTGCGCGCGGCATACGGCGGGGTCGATATCCTGATTGCCAATAGCGGCGGCCCCAAACCCGGCCCGTATTCCAGCATGAGTCTGCAAGATTGGGACGAGGGTTATCGCGGGGTGCTGCGCAGCATGCTCGCGCTCGTCGACGGCGCGTTGCCGCACATGCGCGAGAGCGGATGGGGACGCATCGTCGCGCTCACGTCGTCGTCGGTGAAACAGCCGCTGAAAACGCTGGTCCTTTCCAACGCGTTTCGCACCGCGTTGATCTCCGCGTTAAAAACGCTCTCGATCGAAGTGGCGAAAGACGGCGTCACCGTCAACTCGATCGCGACCGGTCGCATCCTCACGGACCGGCTGCGCAAGCTCTATCCCGATGAAGGTTCGATGGAGCGCGCCGCACAGGCGGACGTGCCGATCGGCCGGGTAGCGACGCCGCAAGAGTTCGCACCGATGGTGGCGTTTCTCTGCGGCGAGGGCGCGCGTTACGTCACCGGCCAAACCATCGCTGTGGACGGTGGATTGATCGCAAGCCTCTTCTAGCGTTTACAGCTTTTGTTGCATCGCGGCGCGGGCCGATGAGGTACGCTGCCTGGGCCTTGAAGTGCAGAACGCGCGTGGCATGAGCGAATTCATGCGAGTCGCCGACGTGGCGGCGCTCCCTCCGGGGGAGCGCTTGGTTGCGTCATTCGGACGCTACGACGTGGCGGTATTCAACGTTGAGGGCGAATTCTTCGCGCTCGAAAACGCCTGCCCGCACCAAGGCGGCCCGATGGCCGACGGGTGGATCGAGGGTACGACGGTCACCTGCCCTTGGCACGCCTGGTGTTTCGATCTGCGGACGGGAAAGATGACGCTCGGCGATTTCGCGTCGATCCCGCGCTTCGCGGTCACGGTCGAGCAAGGCGGCATTTTCGTCAGCACGGAACCAATCGAGGACGTATGAGTGAGCTATCTGCCTGGGATGGGCGCTTGGGAACTGCCGGAGGGCCGGCCTTCGGACGCGCGCTGCGGGCGCTGGCCGACGAACGAGAAGTCTCGACGCACCGTCTAGCCGAGGCGCTCGAGGTCTCCGCCGACCGGATGGACGCCGTCCTGGCCGGAAGCGAGCGTATCGGGGTGGCCGCCCTCGCGCGGCTGGCCGTCGCGCTGCGGAGTAAGCCGATCGAGTTCTTGCAACGCACCGAGATTTTGGGCCTTGCGGCCTACGCGTTCGGCCTCGATCCGCTGTACTTTCTGCCCGAGGGGCAGACCCGGTACGACGCGCGCATTTACATGCGCGAGATCAACCCGCGGCATCAGGTTCCCGAAGGCGATATGACCAAACGCAACGCTACGCTGCGGGCGCTCGGCGAGGACGACATCCTCGACCCGCTCGGCAAGGCGGAGCTGGAATTCGCGTATCTCCTGCGGGCGGCGGTTCAGCAAACGGGTGGGACCCTGTAACCCCCGGAGCGAACACGGCCCCGATGCTAGGAGTGGAAGGTAAACGCATCGCCGCGCTCATCGGCGATGGTTTTGAAGAAATCGACTTAATGGAGCCGCGCCGCGCTTTGGAAGAAGCGGGCGCTATCGTCACGATCGTGGGCGTCGAGGAGCGCTCCCGCCAGAAAATTCGCGGTAAGCGCGGCCTCGATGAAGGCCAAGCCGCGAAGGCCGAAGAGCTTGTCGCCGATTGCACCGCCGAGGACTTCGACGCGTTGCTGATCCCCGGCGGCGTATCGCCCGATCAGATTCGTACGGATAAGGAAGTTCAACGCTTCGTGCGCGAGTTCGATGTCGCCAAGAAGCCGATGTTTTCGATCGGCCACGGCGCGCAGGTGTTGATCTCGGCACAGCTCGCGCGTAGCCGGCAGATTACCGGAGCGCAATCGATCGCCGACGATATCCGCAATGCGGGCGGATTGTTCCGCGATCAGCCGACCGTGCAAGACTCAAATTGGGTCTCGACGCGCGGTGGCGAGGACATGTTGCAATTCAATCGCGCGATGCTCGAGAAACTAGCATCCGCGGGTGCGGCACAGGTCGTATAAACACGATTGCGGAGAAGACCGAAGCGAGGGCGCGTCGACGACGCGCCCTCGCTTTTTTATAAAGGGTCGAAACGCGCGAGCGTTTCGCCATATTGTCGTAGCGCGATAAATCCGGCCACGAGCGCGATGAGCATGCCGAATGCGAGCGCGTTCGCATAGACTGCCAGCCCGTAACAGAGCGACGTGATGGAAGCGGCGATGCCCACGTAGAGCCAGCGTGAGGGCCCGGATCGCACGGTCGCGCTCAGCGTGACGAGCGTTGCGGCGAGCACGGTCACCCAAGCGAGTATGAAGTAACTCGGCGGCGCGGCGAATCCGCGCGCCCACTGCGCACCCCAATACGAAAACGTTGCCAAGCTTGCGATGATGCACGGCGTCAGTGCTCGCGCGCGCGCAAGTTCCCGGCCGAAGATCGGCGCGCCCAGTTCGCAAAGATCCAAATCCGGGTCGCGCCCGGCCACCTGCAGCAATGCGGAAATCATTCCTAGTGCGGAGCAGAAAAGCATCGGCCCGGCTAGCCAAATACTGCGAATTGCGACGCTTGCATAGTGGGGATCGGTTCTCGCTTCGATTCCGTGCGGTGCCACGAAGCCGGCGATAACGGCCGTTGCGATGGTGTAGCCGATCGCGCGCCGCTCCGCGCGTAAGCGAGCGAAGACGATAGCGAACATCGGGCGCGCGCGCATCATGCGGAGTGTAAGATCCGTCCGTCCGTGCAAAAAGCCGCCGCCGCCGCGCGGTCGACGTGCGTGCTGAAAAGCGCACGCGGCCCCACCGCCGCAAGGATGTGCGACGCAAAGGCGATCGCGGGCCGATCCATCACCACCACGATCGGCGAAGCGATCAGGGCGCCGACAATCGGAAAGGCGAATGCCGGGTGTACGCCCGCGAGTCTCTCCATCAGCTCTTCGGCATCTGCCAATGCCGCGACGGGGTCGATGTCGCACAGCGCGGCACGATAGCCGATGTAGCGCGCAAAATCGCGCTCTTCGAGGTGCGCGGGATCGTGCCCGACAAAGGCCGCCAAGCGCTTGCAGTGTACCGGCTGAACGGTGGGATCGTAATCGCCGATGGAGACGGATCCGGAGCGCGCCTTGACCAATCCAGCCGCCATCCGTGCCACGATTGCGGCCTCATGAGAGCTCGCACAAGGCCGGACGACGGATGCCCCGAGCGGGACGTCGAGCGTCAGCGGACCTATTTCGGCGTGCGCGCCGTCGGTAAAGCGCGCATCGCGCATGCGGATCGCGATCATTGCCCGGAGTTGCTTCGCGCCAACGCGAATCGATCCCGTGAAATGCTCTCGAACGCGCAAGTCGCAGCCAAGCTGCTTGAGATCCGCACCCTTATGGAAATGGCGGGCGAATCGTTCTACAAATACATGGCATTCGAGAAAGCCGCGGCCTCGATTGAAAACGCGCCGCCGCTCGCGGACGTGATCGTCAGAGGCGAATTACTGACGTTACCCTCGGTGGGAAAGTCGATCGCCGCGGCGATCGAACAGCTGCTCGCCACCGGGACTTCGGAACAATTGGTGGAGCTGCATCGGCGTTTCCCCCCAAGCATCCTCGAAGTACTCGCCGTCAACGGCATCGGAACCAAGACGGCGGCCACGCTCTACGCCGATTTCGGAATCGGATCGCTAGGCGATCTCGAGGCGGCGATTGCGGACGGCCGGCTCTTAGGCGTACCGCGTTTGGGGCCGAAGACCATCGAGAATTGGAAGCGCGGGATCCTTGCGGTGAAGGGGCGATCGGTTCGAACGCCGCTCTCGCGCGCGCTCGCCGTCGCGCGTGAAGCGATGGCCTATCTCCGAGGTGGTCCCGCGCCGATCTCCCGGCTCACCTGCGCGGGCAGCATCCGTCGCCAGGAGGCGACGGTCGGCGATGTCGATATCGTCTGCACCAGCGACGATGCTTCGGCCGTCACAGCTTATTTTGCGGCTTGGCCGGAGGCGGACGCCGTACTCGCCGAGGGACCGACGAAAACCAGCATTTGGCTGACCGGCGGTTTACAGATCGATCTGCGCGTCCTCCCGGATAACGTGTACGGCAACCTGCTGCAACACTTTACCGGATCGCGCGAGCACAACATCAAGCTCCGCGAGTACGCGGTACGCAAAGCATTACGCGTAAGCGAAAACGGCGTTCTCGATCTGCGAACCGGAACCAATACGACCTGCGGGGACGAGGCGCAGGTGTACGAGGCACTGGGGATGGCGTGGATTCCGCCGGAGTTGCGCAGCGGGCTCGACGAGATCGACCTCGCGGTTTCCGGTATGCTTCCCGCGTTGGTCGACGTCTCGGACGTGCTCGGCGATTTTCACATGCATTGTACGTGGAGCGACGGACGGGGAACGTTAGAAGAGATGATCGCCGCGGCCGCCGCTCGCGGATACGCGTACCATGCGGTCAGCGATCACTCGCAAGGCCGCGGCAGACGCTACGGTTTGGATCCGCAGCAGCTCGGCGAGCAACGCGAATTCGTGGCGTCGCTCGGGGCGAAGTACGGTATCCGCACGCTCTGTTCGAGCGAGGTGGATATTCTGCCGGACGGCTCGCTCGATTACGACGACCGGACGCTCGCCGCACTCGATATCGTTATTGCCAGCGTGCACTCGGCCTTCGACATCTCGCGCGAAGCGATGACGGCGCGCCTGATTCGTGCGTGCGAAAACCCGTACGTCACGATCATCGGTCACCCAACCGGGCGGATGCTCGGTGGATTCGCCGGCTACGAATTCGATTACGATGCCGTATTCGCGGCAGCAGCGCGCACCGGTACCGCGCTGGAGATCGACGGACAGGACCTGCGGCTCGATTTGCCGGCTCCCCTCGCCCGACAAGCCAAGCGTTACGGCGTAACGTTCAGTTTGGATAGCGACGCTCACGATGCGGCGGGCTTAGCCAATGTGGAATTAGCGGTCGGGCAGGCGCGGCGCGCCGGACTCACCAAAGATGACGTGTTGAACGCCCGTTCCCTAACGGACGTATTGGCATTCGTCGCCCGAAAACGTGAGTTGAAATGATTGAAACTCGGGACGTGGTGGGGCACGGCGGGGTGGCGTGCGCGGTGCGCAGCGCCGGCACTAACGGGCCGGCGCTGGTCTTCGTGCATGGCGTCGGGTCCACCGCCGCGATTTGGGACGCGCAGCTGCGTGCGTTCGATGATGCCTATCGTTGTTTCGCGATTGAATTGCGCGGTAACGGCATTCCGCCCGAACCGTCGCCGTCGGAGATAACGCGAGCCGGGTATGCCGGCGACGTGCTCGCCGTGTTGGATGCGTACGCGATCGAAAGCTATACCATTATCGGTTGCAGTTTAGGCGGCGTGGTGGCGTTCGAATTATGGAAACGCGATCCAAGCCGGATCGATGCGATGGCGATCGTCGGCAGCTTTGCTCGCTACCCGAACGCGCGGTCGTACGCCGACGGCATCGCCGCGGCGGTCCGCGCTGCCGGAAGCATGGAAACTTTCGCGCGCGGTCGCGCGGAGAAACTCGGCTTGCCACCGGAGCGCCTGCGCGAAACCGTAGAACAGATGGCGTGCAAGACCGTTCCTTCGTATCTTGCCGCGACGGAGGCTACCTGGACCGGTGACTATCGCGATCTCTTGCCGGGTATAAGCGTACCCGCGCTCGTCGCGTGCGGAGAGCACGACGCGGTCGCGCCGTTCGCGCTCTCTGAAGAAATTGCGGCAGGTATCCCGGTGAGCGAACTTAGCGTCATCGCCGGAGCGGGGCACGTCGCCAACGCCGATGCGCCGGCGCGGTTCAACGAGCGCTTGCAAACGTTTCTTGCCCGCCATATACGATCGTGAGCCTATGCCGATGCTGAAGCCACCCTTACCGGAAATTGAAAGCGAGCGCCTTAAGGCGCTGCAAGACCTGCAAATCCTCGATACGCCTGAAGAAGCGTTGTACGATGCCTTCACGCACCTAGCTTCGGAGCTGGCGGGTACCAGCATCGCGACCATCAGCTTAGTCGACGAAGACCGTCAGTGGTTCAAGTCCTCTCGCGGCTTACCGGTCCGCGAGATCTCGCGTAATATCTCGCTATGCAATCCTGTCGTTGAGAGCGGCCATGCGATGATCGTGCCGGATATTCGAGTTGACGAGCGGTTTCGCGACAATCCGTTGGTTACCGAAGAGCCGTTCCTGCGGTTCTATGCGGGGCTGCCGCTAACGACTGCCGAGGGCCACACTATAGGGACTCTTTGCGTGATGGACCAGGTGCCGCACACGCTGAGTCCTCTACAGATTTCCGCGCTCGAGTCGATTGCAAAGGCACTGATGGCGGCTCTCGAATCGCGTCGTCGCTTTTTGAAGTTGTTCGATTCGGCGCACATCGATCTATTCACGATCGATCCGCTTGCGAAAACGATCGCTTTTGCTTCCAAGGGTGCCTGCGAACGATTGGGATATTCCCTGCGCGAGATCGCGGGCATGCCCATCTTCGACGTGCTCCCAATTCTCCTAGATCGTGCCTTCGACGATGCGATCGCTCGGATTCGTTCGGGGCTCCCCGTCGTCCGCGACGCCGAGCTGCGTCGACGGGACGGTACGTCCTATCCGGTCGAACTGCGCGTGGATCTCGTACGAGAAGACGGAACCGAACGCGTTATCGCCATCGCCATCGATCAGACCGAGCGGGAGATCGCGCGGCGTGAAATCGATTTGCTTACTCGCGCAATTAACGTCGCGGGCGATGCTATCCTCGTATACCGCGTCGTGCCCGGCGGCACGTTGCAACTCGATTACGTGAACGATGCGTTCACGTTGAGGACCGGTTACTCGCACGACGAGGCGCTTGGCCGATCGCTGGAGTCTTTTCGACAGAACATGCCTGACGACGAAGGTATGCGTAAAGCGCGAAGCGCTCTGGCCGGTGGAAAGCCGACCGAAGCGGAGCTGATCAGCTACCGAAAAGACGGTTCCACTTACTGGAATCAGGTATCGCTCTACCCAATTCTCGACGCGCAGGGAGCGATCACGCACTGGGTGTCCATCGAACGCGATATCACCGATGAGGTGCAACGCACGGCCGCTCTTGAGGAAGAGCATGATCGGCTGCTCGCCCTTACGCGCAGCGCACGGCGACTCTTCACCGCGCTCGACGCGCGCGAAGTCGTAACGACGCTGCGAGAGATCATCACGGAGTTGCTCGGCATCGAATCGCGAGTGCTCGCGGTAACCGACGATGGACGCTGCGTCGAAGTCGAAGAGCTAGGTTGTATAGGGGCGGACGGCGGCATGGGCGATGCGCTGGTCGACGAGGCTATGGAACGAAGGGCTCGCGCCCTTTCGTCGCTGCGGAACCGCGCCGTAGCCTATGCCGGGCGCTTCGGCGACGCGCAATATGTCCTCGATCTGCATGCCCAAGTTGGGCATCAGCTTCGAAGTACCGACCTCTTCGTGATCGATCTCTTGGCCGAGTACTTCGTGGTTGCCGCTCGCAACGTGACCCTCTACAACGAGCTTGACGAACGCCGAAGCGCCGTGCTCGAACTGAGCCAGACGAAGAGCGACCTCATAGCGATGCTGGCCCACGATTTTCGCGGCCCGCTGACATCCATCGTCGGTTTCGCCGATCTCACCAGCGAGGTTGCCGAAGTCACGGACGAGCAGCTCGATTTCCTTGCCACGATCAAAGATTCTGCAATGCAGCTCTCCGAACTCGCTAGCGATACGCTGACGCTTTCGAGACTGGAACGCAACGAAATTACGCTGCAATTAGGGCAGGTAAATCTCGAGGAACTCGTTCGAACGATAGCATCTCAGTACGCCAACCGCCGGAAGGTGATCGTCTCCACGATCGGATCGGCGACGGTGATCGGCGATGACGAGCGGCTCCGGCAAGTCTTTACGAACCTCATCGATAACGCGATCAAGTATTCGCCCAACGGAACCGCACCGGAAATCACCATCGACGGGACCGGAGATCCGGTACTGGTGAAAGTGCGCGACAGCGGGATCGGCGTACCGGCCGGCGAGACCGGGGCGGTTTTCGAACGCTTCTCGCGAGGTTCGAACGCGCGCGCGTTGCATATATTGGGTACCGGCTTCGGACTATTTTTAACCAAGCAACTCGTCGCGCTCCACGGCGGCAGCATCGCTCTTGAGAGTGCGCTGGGCGAAGGCAGTACGTTTACGGTACGCCTGCCGCGGCAGGTACCGCGCAGCGGTACGCCGCGTTCGGTCGTTGTGCTCGATGCCGAGCGAGACCGTTCGTTCGTTGCCTATGGATTGCGGGAGGCGGGTTACCGCGTCTCCACGGCCGGAAGCGTCGAGGAGTTCTTCCACGCGGCCGATCTTCAACACGTCGATGCGTTACTGGTGAATCTACCCGTATTAACCGCAGAGAACGTCGTCCAATTGCGTACGTTTGCGCGCGAGCGCTCGATCCCGCTGGTGGCGGTATCGGACGAGCCTACGCCGCTGCTCGGGGCGAGCGAAACCCTGATGCGGCCGGTGCTCGCGGCGGAGGTCGTGGCCACGTTCGATCGGCTCGTGGGCCGCGCGGTTACTGCGTGATGCGTTCCGGCACGCTGTAGATATTCACGCGCCCGTCGCGCAGAAATCCCGCCAGCGTAATGTTGAACGCTCGAGCGAGATCGACGGCTAGACTACTCGGAGCCGATACCGAGCACACGACCGGTATGCCCGCCACCGCGGCTTTCTGCAGAATTTCGTAGCTGGTTCGGCCGCTCACCAGCAGTACGCAAGAATGCAGCGGTAAGCGCCCTTCGATGCGCGCCCAACCGATCGCCTTATCGACGGCGTTATGTCGTCCGATGTCTTCGCGCGCAACCAACAGGGTTCCATCCGCGTCAAAGAGCGCCGCAGCGTGCAGGCCTCCGGTTTCGCTGAAGACGCGTTGCGCCTTTCGCATGCGCTCCGGCAACTCGTAGAGCAGCGTAACGGGCACGCGTAGATCGGACGAAACCGGCGGAATGCCCGTGTCGCGCAACGCTTCGAGGTTTGCCTTGCCGCAGACGCCGCACGAACTGTTCATCGTAAAATGGCGTTCGAAGCGCGAGAGGTCCGCGCTTGCGCTGCGAACGCGAACGTTGACGATGTTGTAGCGCTGCTCGGCATCGACAGAAGGATCGACGCAGTATCCGATGCGTTCGATGCGTTCGCCGAGCGGAACGATGCCTTCGTTCGTGACGAAACCGGCCGCCAGTTCGAAATCGTGGCCGGGCGTGCGCATCGTGACGGCGAGCGTCTGCGTCCCGTCGTCGCTCAATAAGCGCAATTCAAGCGGCTCCTCGGTAACGACATCGTCGAATTTCGTGTGTCGTTCGCTACCGAGGTACGCATCGAGCGTTACCGGCACGGTTCTGCCCGGTCGCGCGTCGCCGATCATCGCGGCTGGCGGAATGCCGCTCGGGGGTCGGCCGCGGAAGCTTTCCCGGCTTCGATCAGCGTCTCGCGGAGAACGTATCCGCCGAAGAGCGTCAGAATCGACGCCGCGGTGGCCCGCACCGCATCGAGCGGTTTGGGCAGGCGGAACGCGCTGCCGATGAGATTGAGCGCCATCGGAGCCACGATCCCGGCGAGCAGCGTGTGGGTGCGAAATTTCTCCCCGCGCGCTCCTTCAAACATCGGTGCGCCGTAACTTCCGGCGGCGCGCTTGAAATCCAGAAGTATCGCAAGTTCGGCTCCGCCCGCCACGATTTCCAGGCGTTCGAGTTTGCGCGTAACCGCGTGGTTGCCTTCGATGGTTGCCAGCAGGCCGGCGAGGGCGCACGCCCCGGCAAAGCCGGAGCAGACCGATGCTGCGGGAATATGTTTTTTCCCCGCGCCCCATAAGGGAATGGCGGTCGCCGAGAGCAGCACGCCGGTGTAA
>DATKQG010000082.1 GCA_035532835.1 Candidatus Dormiibacterota bacterium | reverse complement strand
CCGCCGACGGCGATGGTCGTCTCGCTCTTCGAACGCGCGATTTCGATCAGGCGCGCCGGCGCGTCCTCGGAAACTTCGTTGATGAACTCGGCGTTGACCGCGCGCGCGATGCGGGCGATCTCGTCGAGCGTTTGCGGATCGACGCGGTCCTTCGGCTCCGCGACGTGCGCGATGGTGAAGTCAATCTCCAATCGCGCCGCGAGCCGGCTCGCTCGCCGTACCAGCGGCAAATCACCGGGGCGCGCTACGATGCTTAGGAGCAGTCGTTCGAACGGTGAGGTAATACGCTCGCGTGTTTCTGCGCGAAGCGCTTCGCGCAGAGCGAGCTCGCGTAGCGAGGCGAGGTTGTCGGTTCGGAAAAAATTCGAAAGCGCCGCCTCGATGCGTTCGGGTGGGTAGATCTTGCCGGCCCGCAACCGCTCGCGCAGGGTTTGCGGCGAAACGTCGATGAGGATCACTTCGTCCGCGAGGGGGAGGATGCCGTCCGGGAGCGTTTCGCGGACGATGGTTCCGGTGAGGCGCGCAACCGCGTCGTTGAGATCTTCGAGATGTTGGACGTTGAGTGTGGTAATGACATCGATGCCGGCACGAAGCAATGCGAGGACATCTAGGTAGCGCTTCGGCGCCAGCGATCCGGGAGCGTTGGTGTGCGCGAGTTCGTCGATCAGGGCCACTTTCGGAGCGCGCTTGAGGAGCGCGTCCCGGTCGAGTTCGGTATACGTGATGCCGTCGGCGAGGATGACCTTGCGAGGAATGAGCTCCAGCCCTTGCGCCATCTCTGCCGTCTCGGCGCGTCCATGGGTCTCCACGAGCCCGATCACCACATCGACGCCATCCTCGGTGAGTTGATGTCCGCGATCGAGCATCGCCATCGTTTTACCCGCGCCCGCCGCCGCGCCGAGATAGACGGTGAGCTTGCCGTATCCGACGCGCATACGATCGCCGATCGTACCCGAGAGCGGCGTGCTCAGTGACGATCGGCCAAGATACGTTTGGCTTGCGTCCACGATCAGAATGTCGCGTTCGACCTTGCTGCTTACCAGACGCGCTGCGAGTTTCCCGTTCGGCACCGCAATCAGGGAAGCGTGGATATTCGCTACCTCTAAATGGGTAGGATCGGCGGCTGCGAGGAGTTCGGAACTGTAGTCGCGCGCAAGCCATTCGACCAAGGCGCGATCGCACTCGGGCGAAGGCAGCACCTCCAATGCCAGGTCCATCGCGGAGACCACCGGCTTGACACGATGGAGAAACATTGCCGTGTCGTTATCCGGCAGTACGATGGCCACGGCCACCGACGCACTCGTAGCAGAGAGCGTCGGTATCGTCAGATCGTCGATGGTGCGCAGCAGCAATTCGCGCAGCATTACCAGCGTCGACTCTTTGAAGACTCCGTCCAGTGCGCGCGCGATATCATCGCCGCGAACGATCTTGCCGCCTTCGAGCCGCCGCCGCAGCAATTCCGGCGAGGCATCCAGCGCGATGACCTCGTCGGCTGCTTTGAGAAACGATTTTGGAACGATTTCCCGCACGGGGTAGCCCGTCAACCCTTCGGCGGTGGGGGCGACCGTATCGAGGTGCGCGATGTTGAACGCCCCCAACACGCTGATACCACGCTCGCGGAGCGTCAGGGCATCTTGCCAGCGTTTGCCGTTGGCCGACCCGTCCAGATTGTCGTGCGCGAGTTCATCCAGCAACAGCACATCGGGCGCTTCGCGAATGGCCGCCTCGATATCGAATTCGGGAAACTGTTGCCCGCCCACGTCCACAAAGCGTGGCGGGATGCGGGGAATGCCCGCACAAAGGCGCTCCAGATCCGGCCGCCCTTTCGTTTCGATCCAGCCGATGGCAACGCGCTTGCCGGTAGCCTGCAGCCGGCGCGCGTCGGTCAGCAAACGCCGCGTTTTTCCCGCGCCGGGAGCTGCGGCGACATAGACGACCAATCGGGCGTGATCGCCGAACTCGCGCAAGAGATCAGTAGCCGAACGGCGTCGAGCCTCTTCGGGATCGTTCCAGGAGCGGGGCATGATCGTCTCCCCTTCGCCGCGCAGGGGAAACGATACCGCTGGGAAAGCGCAAAACAGTGATTCCGCTCCTCTGCTACGCCTTGCTGCTCGCGGCGTGGGTGATCGATCTCCTGACGCCGCAGCTCTTTGTCGCAGCGGTACTCCTCAACGGGCCGATCGCGCTGAGTACGCTCGCGCTTCGTCCCCGCCTGACCATATGGCTCACGGTCGCGGCGGAGGCCGCGAACGCGATCGCCGGATATGTGAACGGGGTGCAGGACGGCTACCACTGGAGCCCGATCGCGCTGGGAGACCGCGTGCTCTCCGGCCTCTCGTTTCTCTTGGTCGGCGTGCTCACCATGCGTGCGCAAGACGCGGCGCGTCGAGCGGGCGAGGCGACCGAGCGCGGCCGGCAAATCGCGCACGAGCGCGCCCTACGCCACGCAATGGAGAGCGTGCGCTCGAGCTTGAATATGGAATTGGTCTTACGCGCCGCCGCGCGCGAAGCGCTCGCGCTAACCGGCGCGGAGCACGTGACCGTTGTAGCGCGCGAATCGACGCTACAGGTGCCGACAAGTTACCGCATCTCACGAGGCGACGACGATGTCTCCGTGACTCGTGCTCCGCTCTTAGGACATATCGCTTCGATGCTGGAGCGCGCGCGCGATGCCGAGGGCGTGCTTGCGGTCGACGCCCAGGATGCGTCCGGTCGCATGCTCGGCGGGGCGGCATTGGTCGCCGTGATCGATCCTCACGACAGCGAAACTGCGATTGTCGTCCAGTGGCTAGACGACGTCCCGGTGCAGGAGCAATTGCTGCCGATGCAGGCCTTCGCCGATAATCTCGCCGTGGCGTTGCGACAGACGCGGCTGTTTCTGCAATTGGCCGAGCAGAACGATCAGATTGCAACCCAAAAAGACACGATTCAAGAGCGCAGCGACGTCATTCGGGACATCGTGTACGCGCTAGCACACGATCTGCGCACGCCCATATCGGCCGCAGCGGTCACGATGGCACAAGCCCTCGAAGGAGCCTACGGCGAACTTCCCGAGCGCTATCGCGCGATTCTCGAAACCAGCATCGCGTCAAACCACGATGTGCGCAGCCTGCTCGAGACGCTGTTACTGGTCGCGCGTTACGAATCAGGCGAAGATTCGCATGCCTTCGCGCGACAGCGGGTACGTGACCTCGTCCAGCGGGTCGCCGACGAATTGCGTCCCGTTGCGCGGGCGAAAGGGGTGGTGCTCGATCTCGCCCTCGCGAGCGAAGGTGAGATATTCGTCGACGGGTACGAGGTGCGCCGAGCGGTCGCCAATCTCGTCGCCAACGCGATCGAAGCGACGCCGGCGGGCGGCACGATCGTCCTGTGGGTCGAATCAACCTCTGCGATGCAACGTCTATGGGTGATCGACGACGGATACGGTGTGGCGCCCGAGCGCCGCGAAGCGCTGTTCACGCGGTTCGGCGGAACGCGCGCCGGCGGCGGCAGCGGCTTGGGGCTCTATATCGTGCGACGCATTGCGCAAAAGTACGGCGGCCAGGCGGGCTACGAGCCCGGTGCATCCCGCGGCAGCCGATTTTTTATCGAACTGCCGAGCATAACGGGGGCCGCATGACCGAGCCTACGCGGGTGGTTATCGTCGAAGATCACGCCCTTACGCGAGCGGGCATGCGAACCGCGCTCGATCCGTACTTCAGCATCGTCGGAGAAGCGGGCGATGGCATCGTTGGATACGAGACCGTGTTGCGCGAGCGCCCGGACGTGGCCGTCGTCGATCTCGGCTTGCCGGGAATCGACGGAATCGAACTCACGCGACGCATACGCGCCGGCCTGCCGGGCACACACGTTGTTATCGTTACGATGATCGATATCGAAGAAGAGGTCATAGCCGCGCTTGCCGCGGGTGCCGACGCCTATTGCCTGAAGTCGTCCGATCCGTCGGGAATCGTCGACGCCGTGCGGATCACGCGCGAAGGTGGTGCCTACTTCGATCCCCGCATCGCGCACGTCGTCCTCTCGCGCTTCTCGCCAAAAACCTCGACCAACTCCAATCGATCGCCGCTTACGCCGCGCGAAAACGACGTGCTGCGTTTGATTGCCGACGGAAAGGCCAACGCCGAAATCGCGACCGAATTAAACATCGGCTTAGGCACGGTAAAGGGGCATATCCGCGACATTTTAGAGAAACTCTCCGCAGCAGATCGCACGCACGCAGCCGTCACGGCGCTGCGAAAAGGTTACATCTAGTTCGTTGCGAGAGGTGCGGTGTTAGATGCTGCAGAGTAAGGCGCGCAGTTGCTCGATCGTGCCGCTCTTGACGATGGCGATCACCTTTTCGCCGGCGTGGAGCGTCGTATCGCCGTTGGGAATCGCGAGCTCTTCATCGGCACGTTCGATTGCGACCAGCACGCTATTGCGCGGAAACGCGATCTCCGCCAACCGCTTGCCGTCTGCGGCGGAGCCGGACGGGATCGTCATCTTGACGAGTTGGAGGTTGCCCTTGCCGAAGAGGTGCATCGTTTCGAGCGCGCTCGAATAGGTTGCGGCGTTGACGTGCTCGTTGAGGACGTCTAGGATGATCTCCGTCGACGAGATCGTGATGACCGGGTCCTCGGGATCGAGCGAATCGAAGATCAGTTTGTTGCGCGGATTGTTCACGCGTGCGATGCATCGAGCTTTGGACTTTTTCTTGGTCAGCAGCACGACGACGAGATTGTCTTCGTCATCGCCGGTGTCGGCGACGACGACGTCGGCTCGGGCGACTCCCGCCGCTTCGAGCACGGTTGGATCGCAACCATCGCCGACGACGGTCACCTGGCGGTCGACGAGCTGTTCGAGCATCTTGGCCTTTTTTTCGACCTTTTCGACGACGACGACTTCGTGGTTTTGGTTGAGCAGCGCGCGCGTGAGGTACGAACCGACTTTACCGCCGCCGACGATGAGGATGAACATATGAGGCTTTACGCCGTCCTTTGTTGCGGTGAAGCGGTTTGGAACATCTGCGCGAATTCGCTAATCGCTTCGGGCGCGACGACCGCGTTGATCTCGTCACCGGCTTGGAGCACGTAGTCGTTGGACGCTACCACCACCCCGGTATCGCCGCGTCGAACGGCGGCGATGCGCACGCGGCCGGGGCGTTCGATGTCGCCGATGCGCTTACCGGCATCGGCCGGCGTAACGAACGCCGAGAGCGAGGTGACTTTGCCGAAATCGAAGGAGTGCAGCGAATCCCACGGCGCTTCCATCAAGGTATCGCGCATCAGCTTGGCACCCACCGTCGTCGGGACGACGGTTTGAATGCCGAGTTCGCGGTACATCTGGCCACGCGGCGGGTCGTAGATGCGGGCCACGACGCGCTTGATTTTAAACATCCGTTGCGCGATGAGCGCAGCCATGATGTTGCGATTATCGCCGTCGGTGACGGCGACGAAGCCGTCTGCGCTTGCGGCGCCGGCTCGCTTGAGCACGTCGTAATCGATGCCGGTGCCGACGACGACATGGCCTTTGAATTTCGGCCCGAGGCGTTTGAAGGCGGTGGGGCTTTGGTCGACGACGATGATTTCGTGGCCGTCGGCGTCAAGGAGCTTCGCGAGTGCGGAACCGACGCGGCCGCACCCGACGATGAGGTATCTCATGGGTAGAATCGGTGTTCTTATGCCCGTTGTTTTTCCCCTGGTTGGGAGGAGCGTGACCCGGCCGTGCGAACTACCGGGAGTTTGTCGGGGCGTGGCTCAGCTTGGTAGAGCGCTACGTTCGGGACGTAGAGGTCGCTGGTTCGAATCCAGTCGCCCCGATAGGTTCGCGCTGGGGCTTACGACATCGGTCGTAAGCCCCGGTACATTTCCGGAGTGGTCTGTCTGGATTGTTTGCCAAATTTAGCCCGGCATCGCGGCGGGTCTTACGCGCCGCGGAACAAGAGTGCCGCAATCACAATCATTACTACGTGGGCGCCGAGCACCTGATAGTGGCACTATTGGAGGAGCGCGACGCGCAGATTCTGCGCACCCTCTCCGAGACGAGCATCGACATCCGGGAAGTCCATGCGGAGGCGCGCCGCAACTTAGGCACCGGCGAAGAGCGCTTGTGGGAGGGCATTCTCGTCACGCCGCGGGTGCGCAAAATCGTCGCGCTCGCCGAAGAGCATGCCGCCGGCGCAGAGGTCGAACCGATCGATCTCTTCGAGGCACTGCGCGCCGAAGGCGGCAGCGTGGCGGCGGAAATCCTGCGTCGCGCCGCCGCGACGCGAAACACCGCTACGGCACGGGAGTAAGGTCCAGGCATGGCACACCTTCAGAGCGCGATTATCGCGCTGGTCGATCATTACGGCTACGCGGGCCTGTTCGTGGCGATGGCGCTAGGCAACATCGGCGCCCCGGTCGGCGCCGAGGTGGTGATGACCGTCGCCGGAGCGCTGGTGGCCACCGGGCACCTCTCGAGCCTATGGCTTGCGATCGCGGTTGGCGTGGTGGGCGAATTGGCGGGCGCGTCGGTGGGCTACGCGGCCGGGAAGTACGGCGGGCGATCGTTGATCGATCGGTACGGCAAATACATCCATCTCACGCACGCGAACCTCGATCGCGTCCACGCCTTCTTCGAAAAATACGGCAGCTTCTCGATTTTTATCTGTCGTTTCATCCCCGTGATTCGCGGCATCGTTTCGATTCCGGCGGGCATCGCGGAGATGTCGCTCGGGCCGTTCTATTTTTGGTATGCCTTCGGCTCGTTGATCTTCTGCGGCGGACTGGTGCTGTTGGGCAATGCCGTGGGGCACGATCTGAACAAGCTGATGCCGCTCCTCCACAAAGGCGGCCTCGTGCTGCTGGGAGTCGCGCTGGTGCTGGGCGCCGTCATCGCCTTCATTGCGATGCGCCGCAATAAGGCGCCCGCCGCCTAATTCAGCCCGTCGTAGCCCCGCTCGAGCCAGCGCAGCGCGGCCGCGCGCCGCTTGCGGAGCGTCTCCACCGTCGCGCGGGCGATCGGGCCGCCGAAGCGCTGATTGAGCGTGGCGTGGATCTTGCGGTGCTCGATGCCGAAACGTTGCGAGACTTGCGCCACGAGCGACGAGAGCGATTTACGCAATAGCTCTTTCTCCTCGGAGATGCTCAGGAGCGGTTCGGGTTCTTCCTCGGGCTCGCTCGGGCGTTCGACCGTCGCCGTGCGGCCGCGTTCGAGCGGTGCTTCCTCCACGAGAAACGCCGCCGGGTTGAAGAGCGGGCCGTAGTCGAGCACCCGCTCGCCGGCCATATTGGCGGCGATGGATTCAAACAAGTTATCGCTCGGCGCTTCGGTACGGACGCGCTGGGCCAATTCCAGGTCGCCGAGTTCGAGTTTGGTATGCAGGATGCCGCGCACGTCGGTGGTGACGCGGGCGGCGAGTTCGCGCAGCCGTGGATCGTCGGGCAGATAGACGAACGCATGCTGCGTCCCGCCGCCGCGTTGCGCGCGCACGAAGCGTCCGCAGAACTGGCGGAAGTACATCTCGGTCACGACGTTCGAGCCGTATACGCCCACCCGCAGGCGCGGGATATCGACGCCCTCGGAGACCATGTGCACCGCGACAATCCAGGGGTCGCGCGAGCGTCCGAAGGAGGCGATCTTGCGTGATGCGCCGTCTTCGTCGGAGAGCACGACCGTGGGCTTCACGCCGATCCGCGCGTGCAATAGATCGGCGAGGAAACGGGCGTGTTCTTGATTCATGGCGATCACCAAGCCGGCGGCATCGGCATGGCCGCCGGAGCGCAACTGCAGCAATCGCTCGTTCGCCTTCTCGATCACGTCGCCGATCCAGGAGGGCTGCAACAATACGGTGCGCAGCCGCTCGCTCATGCGGCTCTTCGAACGCAGCGCCTCTTCGAACGATGCCGCGTGGAGCTCGCCCTCCTTGCTGACCCATTCGGCGTAACCGCCTTGGAGCGGAAAGACCAGCGGGCGGCAGACGCCGTCGCGCAGCGCGTCGGCGTAGTCGTAGGAGTAATCCGGAATGCACTCGCTGCGTTCGTAGTGGACGAAGGGGATGGCCGAGCCGTCCGAACGGAAGGGCGTGCCCGAGAGGCTGACGCGATGCACGGCGCGGCCGAAGGCTTCCTTGAGCGCCGTCCCCCAACTCGCGCCGTCGCCCGCGTGGTGAATCTCGTCGAGCACGACCAGGGTTGGTTGCTCGGTGAGGGCGCGATAGAGCTGCGGGGCGATCGCGACCTGCTGGTAGGTGACCGCGGCACCGTGCACGTCGGGTGCGAGGCCGCCGCTGGCATTTTCGAAGCGGTCGTCGATGCGAATGCCGGCCTGCGCCATCGCTTTGGCGGTTTGGGCCTTGAGGTGCTCGCGCGGAACCACGACCAGGATGCGCCGCGCTGCGCCCGACGCGAGAACGGCGTGGCCTAAACGGGCCGCGAAGCGGGTCTTACCTGCGCCGGGGGTCGCAACGACCAGCGCGTCACGCGGGCGGTCAGCCCACCACGCGTCGAACGCCTCCGATTGCCAGCGCCGTAGCGGCAGCCTCCATGCTGAATCGATCATTGAGAACGGCGGTTGTTTCAAAGCCTCCGCGACCCGGGCCTCGAAGGAATCTGCACCACACCCATCATGTCGATCATCGAACACCAAAAATCGCTCGAGCAGACGCTCGCCAATATTCCCGACGCTCCCGGCGTGTACCAGATGATGGGACGCACGGGTGAGATTCTGTATATCGGCAAGGCCGTCTCGCTACGCAGCCGGGTCCGCTCGTACTTTCAGGACTCCGCGGTGCACCATCCGCGCACGATTGCGATGGTGGAGCGCGTGGTGGACGTGCGCACGATCGTCGTCACCAACGAGGTCGAGGCGCTCATCCTCGAAGCGAATCTCATCAAGCGTTACCAGCCGCCCTTCAACGTGCGGTTGCGCGACGACAAGCGCTACCCGTATCTCAAGGTAACGAGCGAGCCCTTTCCGCGCGTCGTGTTTACGCGTGTGGTGAAGGACGACGGCGCGCGCTACTTCGGCCCGTATACCGACGCTCACGGGCTGCGCGAACTGATCGATCTGGTGCGGCTGGTGTTTCCGCTGCGCACCTGTCGCGAGCCGATCGACGGTACCCGCAAGCGGCCGTGCCTGCAGTATCACATCAAGCGCTGCCTCGCCCCCTGCGTCGGCTACCAGACGCAGGACGACTACGACGCGATGGTCGCCGAAGTGGTGCTCTTCCTGGAAGGCAAGCAAGAATCGTTGCTCTCGCGCCTCTCAGGCGACATGGTCCGCGCGGCTGAACAGATGAATTTCGAGACGGCCGCGCGCATCCGCGATCGCATCGTCCAGGTACGCCGCGTCACCGAAAAGCAGCTCGTCGTGTGGAAATCGCGACTGGATATGGACCTGGTCGCGATCGCGCGCGCGCAGGGGCAGGCGTGCATGCAAGTCTTTCTCGTGCGCGGCGGCAAGCTGCTCGGCCAGGAGCATTTCATCCTTGACGGCGTCGTCGATCAAGCAGACGACGTGCTGATGGGCGAGTTCCTCAAGCAGTTCTATACGTCGCGAACGGCGGCGGTGCCGGATCGCGAAGAGCTGGCGGCGCTCACGCGCGTCGCGCGCGATAACCAATCGCCGATCCCGCTCAAGACGCGTGCGCGCGCGGTCTCGGCTCAAGCGAGCGCGATCCCTAAGGAATTGTTGGTGCAGGCCCTGCCGAACGAGCGCGGGCTCATCGAATCGTGGCTCTCGAATGGTAAGGGCCAGCGCGTACGCATCCTGCAGCCGCAGCGCGGCGTGCGCGCCGAGTACATGCGCCTAGTGCAGAAGAACGCCGAGCAGAACCTCAAGGCGTTCCTGATGCATCAAGAGTTGCAGGAGAGCGCGCAAGCGCGCTCTCTAACCGAGCTGGCCGACGCCCTCGAACTCCCGGAGCCGCCGCACCGTATCGAGTGTTACGATATCTCCAACATTCAAGGCACCAACGCCGTGTCGTCGATGGTGGTCTTCGTCGAAGGCCGAGCGAAGAAGAGCGAGTATCGCAAATTCAAGATTCAGTACGATCGCGGGCCGAACGATTTCGCGATGATGCAAGAGACGTTGCGGCGTCGCCTGCGCTATCTGCGGCGGGCGACCGACGACGACGTGCGTGAAGCCAAAGAGGGCGCCGAGCCGAGCCTCTCGTCTCAAGAGATCGAACTTGCGAAGAAGGAACGCTTCAACAAGAAACCCGATTTGCTCTTGATCGACGGCGGGAAAGGGCAGCTCCACGCGGTCGTTGAGGTACTCGAAGCTATGGATATGACCGGCATTCCCGTTGCCGGATTGGCGAAGGAGCACGAGTGGCTCTATCTTCCCGGGCAAAACGAGCCGATCGTTCTGCCGCCCAACTCGGCAGGCTTACACTTGGTGATGCGCATTCGCGACGAGGCGCACCGCTTTGCGATCACCTATCACCGGCAGCAGCGCGACAAGGCGATGACGCGGTCCGCCCTCGACGCGCTCGCAGGCGTCGGGCCGGTTCGCAAGAAACGCCTACTCACCGCGTTCGGATCGGTGGCGGCCATCAAACGTGCCGACATCGACGAGATCGCGGCGATCAAGGGCATGACCCCAGCGCTAGCCGCGCAGATTAAAACTGCGCTCGAAGGAGCACGTCCGTGAGACTACTGATACGGTTCGTCATAACGGCCATCGCACTCTATTTGATCGCGACCAAAGTACCCGGCTTCCATCTGAACGGATGGGGTGATGCGGCGATCGCAGCGATCATTTTCGGCATCGTCAATGCCGTCATCGGCCCTATTCTCACATTGATTTCGTTGCCGCTGACGATCATCACGATCGGCCTCTTTTCGATCGTGATCAATTGGATACTCTTCAATTTAACGGTATGGCTCTCGCCCGGCTTTAAAACGACCGGGTCGCCGTGGCCGAGTTGGGAATCGACCCTGGTGGGCGCCATCATTATGATGTTCGTTTCCACGATCGCCACGTCCGTCGCAGCGGAGGCCTAACGTTAGCACCTCGATCGCTCCCATAACCTTGCAGCGAGCCGCTCGTCTTTACGACGAGCGCGTTCGCGCATTTCAGCGCGGCCTGCTGATCACCGCCTTGGCCGCAATCCCCGCCGCGGTATTGATCATCGGCGTGCTGGGGAACTTTACGTCGCGCGAATTGCTCGCCATCGTGATCGCCGCCGTGGCCATTTCGGTGGTGGTTTTGCCGATCGCGCACGCGATCGATCGGCACTATCTCGCGTACGTCCGCGATCGTTTGGCGCCGGATTCCGGGTTATCGACGGCGGCCGCGGTGCGGCGCCTGGAGTGGTTTCGCATCCAAATCGTACTCAACTTTATCGGCGCCTACACGGCGGGCGCGGTGCTCGCGACACTGATCGGCAATCACTTCGCCGGGCTTCCGTTGGTGACCAATCTCGTACCCGTCGCCTGCGGCGGGTTTATCGGAGGCGCGCTGGTTGACGGGGCGCTGAATTATTTCAATGCCGAAGTGATGGTGGCCGAACTGATCGCCATTCTGGCATCGGTGCGCGGCGAGTATATTCCGGTGAGTGCCGCCGCGCGCGGCGGCATCGCGCGTCGCATATTAACGGTGCTCGCGGTGGTGATCGTGGTGACGCTCGTCACCACGGCCGGCGGAGCGGCCCACGTATTGTTGGAGCTGCAAGCTTCAAGACTGACGGTGCCCGAAGCGATGCACGTAGGGGCGATCTACGCGGCATGCGCGCTGCTCGTCGCGCTGCTGATCGCGATCTTAGCCGCGCGCATTCTTTCGCGCAGCATCGCGCGCCCGATCTTGCATACGGTCGAACTGATGGATCGCTTGCGCAAGGGCGACGTGCTGCGCGGAGCGGAATTGCACGGCGAGGCGCGGCTCCCGCACGAGGCCGGCCTGCTCGTTGCCGCGTTTGCGGATGCAAATATCGGGCTCGCGCGCCTGGCGGAGAGCGGCGAACGCCTCGCCGGCGGAGATCTCGCCGTGGCGATCGCACCGAGTTCGGAGCGCGATATCGTGGCGATCGCGATGCAACGCGTGGTCGAAGCCATTCGCACCGTCGTCGGTAACGTGCGCGAGACGGCAGCCTTGCTTGAAGATTCCGCGGTTGCGCTCTCGACGCGCTCCGATGGATTCGTGGCCGACGCGCGTTCGAACGCGCGCGATCTCTCCGGCGTGGCCAAGACGATGTTAACGCTCGACGGTGCGGTCGCGCAGGTGGCGCAGGGCGCAGGCGAACTCTCCAAGATGGCCGGGCAGGCGCAGGCGACGGCCGAACGGCTGGGCGCCGCGGCGCAGAGCAACGCCGCCGGGCTCGACCAGCTCGCGCAGACCGCCAAAGCCACGATCGAAGCCGCAACCGAAGTGCTCGCCATTTCGGGCGAAACCGGCAAGAGCGCCGATGCCGCGACCGCGGCGATCATTCAAGCCGATCGCACGTCGGAAGAGGCCGCCGAGGTGATGGCGGAGCTCGTCAAAACGATCGAAACGCTGCGCTTGAGTTCCACGCAGATCGGGTCGATCACGCAGAAAATCGACGAAATCTCCGACCAAACGAATTTGCTCGCGCTCAACGCCGCGATCGAAGCGGCGCGCGCGGGCGAACACGGCCGCGGTTTCGCGGTGGTCGCCGACGAGATTCGTAAGCTCGCGGATTCATCGGCGAGTTCAACCAAGGAGATCGCCGGGCTGATCGCTTCGGTGCAGCGCGAAACGGAGCGCGCCGTCAAGGTGACCGATCGCGGGAGCGTTGCGATGGAGCAAGGCCGCGAGAAGACCGCCCAGGTTGCCGACGCGCTGGCCCGCATCGTCGATAGCGTCAATCTGGTCCGCGCGCGCATCGACGCGGTCGTGAAATCGCAGCGCGAACAGAAGCAGGCGACCGACGCGCTCGTGGAATCGACCCTGATGGTGGAGCGCCTGACCACCGACAACGCGCAACTCGCAACCACGCTGATGGCGCTGGCCGACGCGCTGGAGATATCCTCGTCCTCGGGCGCGCAGGCCGTCGGCGAGACGACCCAGGGCGTCGAGGCCGTGGCAGCCCGCGGCGAACGCATCGCGGAGGCCTCGGACCAGCTCCAGGCCTTGACCGCATCGCTCCGCGCGGAAGCCGAGCGCATTCGCGGGGCGGTCTCCGGCTTCACCGGCGGCACGGCGCTCCGGCGCTGAAACTTCCGCTTGCAGGCCGTGGTATAGTGGGATGTCACCCTCTGCGGGGTGTCTTCCATGGGGCTGAACTAGGCTCGACGGGAAGATCCGTGGTCGGCGTGAGCAGGCGGAGTTGCGAGCTCTCCTAAAACGATCGCAACGGCAATAACTGCCAACAATCAATACGCACTCGCTGCCTAATTTAGGTTAGCGACCGGACGCAGAGGGTCGGCCCGAACCGCTCTGCCTTCCGGCCATAAATTCGGGCTGGTACGTTCGCGTGATTCGACGGCCGTACGAGATAAAGAATCTGCTGCAACCGGTAAGTCCCGCTTTGAGACGTCCGGAAGAGTAAGCTAAAGTCAAAGCTGAGCCTGGAGAACACGTCGGTTAGGCTTTTCGGACTCGGGGGGCAGTACCCCGACAGCTCCACCAATTTAACCGCCAAAATGCGCTTTCGAGCGCATTTTGTCTTTTAGGCGCCTGATCGTCGGGCACTTCGGGCATTTTTATTTGTGCGCCATCGTCGGAGGTGCGCCGTAGAAGAGGCGTTTCATGAATTCGACCAAGGCTAGATAGGTGAGGATCATCAGTCCGAGCACGGCGAAGAACGTCGGTGGTAGCGGGACGAATCCGAGGGCGGGGGCGAGCGGCGTGAACGGCAGCAACATTCCGATCGCGACGATGGCGGCCGTGGCCAGCGTTAGCTGCCAACTGGGACGGCTCGTGAAAAATGGGACACGCCGCGTGCGAATCAAAAAAATAATCAGCGACTGCGTCGCGAGGGATTCCACGAACCAGCCGGTTCGAAAGAGCTCGTGCCCCGCATGAAAGACAAAATACATCACGCCGAACGTCACGAAATCGAAGATCGATGAAATCGGTCCAAAGGCCAGCATGAACCGGCGAATAAAGGTCATGTCCCAATGGGCCGGGCGTCGTAGCTGCTCTTCGTCGACGCTATCGGTTGGGATGGTCATTTCGCTCACGTCGTAGAGCAAGTTGTTCAGCAAGATCTGCGAAGGCAGCATGGGCAGAAACGGGAGAAAGAGCGAGGCTCCCGCGGCGCTGAACATATTCCCGAAATTCGACGACGTGCCCATCATCACGTATTTGGTGGTATTCGCGAAGATGCGGCGCCCTTCGATCACGCCGTCGGCCAGTATTCCAAGGTCCTTTTCCAACAGAACGATGTCGGCCGCATCCTTGGCAACGTCGGCCGCTGAATCGACGGAAATCCCGACATCGGCATCGTGCAGCGCAACCGCATCGTTGATGCCGTCGCCCAAGAAGCCGACGTCGCATCCGGTGGCGCGCTGCAGCTTGATGATTCGCGATTTCTGATCGGGCGTGACGCGCGCAAAAATCGTCGTACGATCGAGCGCGTCCGTAAGCTGCGCATCGCTCATCGAGGCGAGATCCTTACCGGTCAGAACGCCGGTGACGGCGATGTTGAGATCGCGACAGACCACTTGCGCGGTGCGGTCGCTATCTCCGGTGACGATCTTTACGCTCACGTCGAGCTTTCGCAGGCGCTCTAGGCTCGCCGCCGCGCCGGCCTTCGGCTCGTCGGCGAAAGTGAGTACGCCCAGCGGCGCGAGTTCGCGCGCCTGCGCGGCGTCGATCGTCGGCAGCCCCGCCGCCGTGCTCGATGCGAGCACGACCGTGCGGCTCCCGGCATCCATCTCCCGGTTGACGATGTCGTCCAGTCGCGCGCCGGCACTTCCCGCGCGGGCGGCGATTGCTTCCGGAGCGCCCTTCGCAATGAGCAGCCGGCTACCGTCGGGAGCATCGACGAGAACGCACATCATCTGGCGCTCGTAGCTGAAGGCCGCCTTGTCGATCACTCGATAAGCCGCGGCAGCGGCACGGCGTTCCGCGCTTGCCGCTTCCCATAGCGCCACATCGAGCGCGTTTCCGCCCAGAACGCGACCGTCGTCGAACACGACGTCGGTGCATACCAGGGCCAGGACGGCCAGCGCTTCGGATGCCGTGCCGTCCGCATCGATCGCTTGTCGAAAGGAGATTTTCCCTTCGGTCAACGTTCCGGTTTTATCCGTGAACAGCACTTGGACGTTGCCGAGGTCCTCGATGCTCACGAGTCGCTTGACCAAGACCGATTGCTGCGCTAGCCGGCGTGCGCCGAACGAGAGGCTCAGCGTAACGATCGCGGGGAGCAGTTGCGGAGTCATTCCGATCGCAATCGAGAGGGCGAAGAGCACCGACGCGAGCCACGCATGATGCAACAGCGTGTTGCCGGCAAAGATGGTCACCGCCAGCACCACCGTCACCCACACCAGAAGCATCGAAAAGTCCCGCAACCCTCGTTCGAATGCGGTTTCCGGCGGGCGATTCGAGAGCTTGTGGGCGATCGAGCCGAGCGTAGCGGCGCTGCCGGTTGCGACGACGACGCCGCTCCCCGCGCCGTTTTTTACGATCGTTCCAAAATACGCGCAGCAGGCGAACGCGAGCGCGGTATCGTCGTCGCCAATCGGCACCGGCGATTTTTCCGCTGCGTACGGCTCGCCCGTGAGCGCCGATTCGTCGCACTCTAGATGATTGACCGCGACCAGCCGCAGATCCGCGGGAACGATGTCTCCGATGGCAAGCCGGACGACGTCGCCCACCACTAGTTCGGCGACGCGCACGTTGCGAGGCTTACCGTCGCGCACCACCACAGCCGTGCGGCTGACGCGCGCCCGCAGATCGGCCACGGCCTTTTCGGCGGAGTACTCGTTCAGAAAACTCAGGCCGACGCTCAGCAGGACGATCGCAAGAATGATCGTCGCGTCGGATCGATAGTGCAGCCAAAGGGAGAGCAGGGCGGTGCCGACGAGCAATATCAGAAACGGGTTTTGAAACTGCCGCCACAGGATCTCCCAAGCGCGCGTGCCGCGCCGCTCGATCTCGTTCGGGCCAAACCGGCGAAGACGCGCGCTCGCCTCGACGCCCGAAAGGCCGTCGGTGGTGGTCTCCAGCCGGCGCAGCACCTCGCCGGGCTCGATTCGAGCCGCCTCGCGAAGGTCAACCAACTGCATGGTCCACGTAAGCTTACCAGCCTCCCGATGCGCCTCCGCCGCCGAAACTGCCGCCACCAGCGGAGAAGCCCCCGCCTCCGCCGCCGAATCCGCCTCCGCCCCCGCCGAACATGCCGCCGCTCGACCACATGCTGCCGGAGCCGGCAGCTCCCGACATCAAGAAGAGATCGAGCCAATCGCCGTGCTTCTTGCCTCGTCGAATCATGGTGACGAATGCCGAGAAAATCAGCAGCAGGATAAAGCCGCCGACGAGCAGCGCGACGATACCGCCGCCGTTACCGTCGTCGGATGATGATGACGATGACGAACTCGTTCCGGCATTCGCGGTTCCGGATACGTACGTTGGGTCGATAACGGCGAGAATGCCGATGACGCCATCCTTAACGGCAGCGTCAACGTCCCCGCGACGCATATCGGGCACGATCGTATCGCGGATGATGCGCGCGGACTGGGCGTCGGTCAGCGTTGGTTCCAGGCCGTACCCCGACTCGATGCGGACCTTGTGGTCTTTCATGAAGAGGAACAGGATCGCGCCGTTGTCCTTGCCTTTGTGGCCGATCCCCCAGACGTGCCCCACGTGCGACGTCCAATCTTCGAGCGGGGTACCACCGGTCGTGCTGCCGATCCAGACGATCACTTGATCGCCGGACTTCGTATCGAACGCCCGCAGTTCGTTTTCGACGGATTGCCGCGTGGGGGCGCTCAGCGCGTTCACCGTGTCGGTCACGTAATGCGTGGGCGTCGGCGGAACGGTGATTGCAGCGAGCGTAAAAACCAGGGCGGCGATCATGGCGCCGCCTGCTTGAAGTGCTCGTGCAACGCGTCGCCGAGCCGATCGACGCCGAGAACGATGGCGTCGGTGGGCGTGCCCGTCTTAAACGCCGCCGTCATCTGAGCGACGATCCGCTCCCAGAACGGCTGGCCGACGCGTTCGTGCAGCGCGCGGTCGCCGAGCACGGCGAAGCTTCGCGCTTTGGGTGCGACCAGGATCAGCGCGGCATTCGCTCCCGGGTGCACGTGCATGCCGCCGGCGAGAAACTCGGCTTTCGCCCGTTCGAATGCATCGATCGTGGCGTCGGGCACAACGCGCACCGCGATACGGGAGGATGTACCGGCTTCCGCGCGATGGAGCGCTTCATCGATACGCTTACGATCGTCCTTCGTCATGGGGAGAAGTCGACCTTAGGTGCCGTCTGCGCGCCGGGTTGGGCTTGGAAGTAGGCTTTCTCTTTGAACCGCGATCCGAACAGGCCGGCGACGAAGACCGTCGGAAAGGTGGAGCGACGCGTATCGAATGCCTGGGCGACTTCGTTATAGCGCCGGCGTTCGACGGCGATGCGATTCTCCGTTCCCTCAAGCTGCGATTGCAGCGTCAGGAAGTTTTGGCTCGCCTTCAAATCGGGGTAGTTCTCGACCGTTACCAACAGGCGTGAGAGCGCGGATCCGAGTTGGTCCTGCGCCTGCGCGTACTGCGCGAAAGCTTGCGGATTGGTCGTCGCGCCCTTCACTGCGGAGGCAGGCAGTTTGCCAACCGCGGAACGGGCCTCCGTCACCGCGATATACGTGCTCTTCTCGAAATTCGCCGCGCCCTTGACGGTCGCTACGAGATTGGGTACGAGATCGGCACGACGCTGATAGACGTTCTGCACCTGGCCCCATTGGGCGTCCACGGCTTGGTCCAGCGTCACGAGGGCGTTGTAGGTCGAGATAACGTAAAAAATCGCGACGACGATAATGCCGCCGATAATCCAACCGGTGTAGGAGCGACGTCCTTGCATAGGGCCCCCTTTCTACCGCCCCCTTCCAACGGGCAGGCAGCCGAGCCCTGCGAGCGGGCCGTCTTTCCTCTGCGAATGGGGGGAAGCCGGGTAGCTTCCCCGCAGTTGCGTCTAGAGACTAACCGTGAGCTCGTTGCTTACGGACTGTATCCCGGGCACCGACCATGCAGCGCGCATAGCCGCGTCGCATTCGGACCAACTGTGAACGGTACCGCGTAGCGTCACCTTACCTTGTGCAACCCCGATATCGATATTCGCCGCCTCGATATCGGCATCGCGCTCCAGGGCGCTCTTAATGCGCTCCTTGACGTCGCCCGGCGCCACGGCGTTGCGTAATTGCAGGTTGTTGACGATGGCCACAACGCCTTTGATCCGGCGTAGGTGCTTTTCCGCAAGCGCGCGTTGGTACTGCCAGTCTACGGCGCCGCTCAGCGATACCACGCCGTCGTGTACTTCGATCTGAATCGTGCTTGGCAACGAAGGATCCCAAGCAAGCACGTTGGCTGCGCCTGCGGCGATATCCGTGTCGCTTACCTTGTGCGTCCCGATCAATTCAACGACGATTTCGTTCGCGAACGCACGGACGCCGCGAACGCGCTTGACGGCCTTTTCGGCGGCCCATTTTTCCGTGAAGGTCTGAACGGTGCCCGTGAGGGTGACCACCCCGTTCTCAGCGGCAATCCCAATCTTGCCTGCATCGATCGCGGGATCGAATGCAAGTTCCTCAAGAATGGTGCGATGGAGATTGGTGTCGGCTCGCTCGGCCGTACTTACTGTCATAGTATATGTACCTCGGAAAATTGATGTACGCTACACCCTAGATTCATGATAGCGCGGAGAACGTGAGGTTATGAAGAACAAACCATGAACTCGTTGGGAATAGATAATCGGAACTCCAAAGCCAGCAAGGCGCTCGCCTGCATGTAAGAAAGGGCACTCATGAAACACGCGACCGAAGCGGTCCAATACGGCCACACCGTTTCCACTACGCTCTCATTCGATAATGCGGTCGAACGAGTCACGGCGTTATTGAAGGACGAGGGGTTCGGCGTACTCTGCGACATCGACGTCACCAAGACGATGCACGAAAAACTCGGTAACGAGTTCCGACCGTATCGTATTCTCGGGGCCTGCAATCCGAAGCTCGCGTACGAGGCCCTTTCGTCGAACGCTCAGCTCGGCTTGCTGCTGCCATGTAACGTCGTCGTGCAGGTTGAAAACGGGCAGACCGTCATATCCGCGATCAATACGAGAGCCCTGCTCTCGATCGCGTCGGACCCGTCGTTGCTGCCGATCGCCGACGAAGTCAACGCGCGATTGATGCGCGTCCTCGAAGCGGTCGCTCAAGAAGCGACCGTCGAAAAATAACAAGGGCGCGCCGATCGGCGCGCCCTTCTCGTGGTGCTTCGCGGTGCGACTAGTGGCCCGAGCCGCACTGCGGGTGCCCGCAATGGCAGTGGCCGTGGTCGTTGGCCGATTTGCACGATTCGCTGCAGTACTCGCCGGATGTCGCCTGGCATTTGCAGCCTTCGCCCTTACATGGCATGGTTAAGTCCTCCTATACTTTTAGTCTATACCCAACTATACCCAAAACTGCGCGTCCAAAAGGATATGTCCCGCTTTTTTAGTGAAAGTATCGCGGACGCATGGCTAAACTCTACTTCCGGTACTCGGCGATGAACGCCGGTAAATCGACCGCGCTGTTGCAAGTCGCCTATAATTACGAAGAGCACGGCCGCCGGGTGTGCATCTATACGGCCGCAGTCGACCATCGCTTCGGCGCCGGGTATGTTACCTCTCGGCTCGGGCCCAAACGGGCGGCGGCGATGTTTGATGAGGAGACCGATTTCTTCGCCGAGCTCTCGCAGACGGACGATATCGCCTGCGTGCTCATCGACGAAGCTCAATTTCTCGGCGTGCAACAAGTGAAACACCTCCACCGGGCCGCCCACATTCTGGGCATACCGGTAATCTGTTACGGCATTCGCAGCGATTTTCAAGGCGAGCCGTTCCCGGGAGCGGCGTACCTTTTGACGCTTGCGGATAGCATCGAAGAATTGAAAAACATCTGTCATTGCGGCAAGAAGGCCACCATGAACGTGCGTGTTGACGAGCGTGGCCGGCGCATTACCGAAGGCGCGCAAATCGCCATCGAGGGCGACGTGCGATACGTTCAGATGTGCGGCCGTTGCTTTTATCAAGATCGGGAGGTAACTGAATGAGCCTGACTACGCCCGGGATCATGGTGCGTACGAGTATCGAAGGCATCTGGATGTGGTCGCGCTGGCAAGCCGATCGCAAAATGAATTTCAATTCGTTTTATGTCGAAGGTGCGGAGCCGATCGTCATCGATCCGCTGGCATGCGAAGAAGCCGATATCGAGCAGATGCTGGCGTTGGGCGGCGTTGCGTGGGTTGTGGTAACCAATCGCGATCACGAACGAGCCTCGCGCGATCTCGCGCAGAGGCTCGGCGCCAAGATCGCGGCCTCGGCGCTCGACGCGCCGCTGCTCGCCGGCCCGGTCGATCGGGAATTGCACGACGGCGATACGCTGGGCGGCGCGCGCGTCGTCTGCTTCGAAGGCTTGAAAACAGCAGGTGAGTTCGCGCTGTATTTCCGGGATCGAGCAACGGTCGTGATGGGCGATGCGCTCTGGGGCGACCCGCCGGGCTCGTTGCGATTGATGCCGGATTCGAAGCTCGCCGATCCGCAGCGCGCGGCGCTCTCGTTGCGCAAGGTTCGGGCGCTCGCGCCGCGGCACGTGCTGGTGGGAGACGGCGCGTGCATCTTCGGCGATGCGGCTCGCGTACTCGACGCGTGCTTTAGCGCGCGTACGGACATTTTTGCGGCGCGCGCGAACGTCGACGAAATCGATATCGCGTACGGGGCGGACGACGTCGGAAAGTTTGCGGGATGCGGCTCGGGAGAAGTGGGTTTGCTGCTGGGTGCGCGTAAACTGGGATACCGGCTGGCGGTGCTCCGGCGCGGCGGCACGTGGGCGCCGATGCACTGGCACGTCGCCGAAGAAGAGCTGTTCGTCGTGCTGCGCGGTCGCCCGACGATCCGAACGCCGCATGGCGAATACGACGCGCGTCCCGGGGATATGATCGCCTTTCCGTGCGACCCGAGCGGGGCGCATACAACCTACAACAAATACGAGGAAGACTGCACGATCCTCATGCTCGCGAACAACGATTCGAACGACGTATGCAGCTATCCGGATTCACAAAAGGTACTGATCGAAGCTCGCGATCTGATGCTTCGCGACCATCCGAATTTGGAGTATTTCGACGGCGAAGTGTAGCAGGGCCAAAGCAAAACAGCGTGAGGCTTGCTTGCCCGACCCGTTGGGGCCGGCACCATCTCAAGTAATTGGCAGAAAACCGGCCTACGCTCCGTACATGAAGTACAATTTCCTTCGGACCGCGGTCGCAGGCATCGCATTATGCTCGCTCTTCGTTACGGCCACACCAAGACCGGCGAAGGCAAATACGACCACCACCATTCTCCTGGGCGCAGCGGCCATTGCGGGCCTTGCGACCGCCATCAACGTCGAAAATAAGCACCGTGCCGCGGGCACCGTCGTCGGATATCTCTCAAACGGCGATCCGGTGTACCAAGACGGGCACATCGTCGGGAATAACGGGCAGGTCTACTATCCCGCCAACAACGGGCAGCAGGTCTCGTGCAACGGCCAACAATGCTACCTCGTAGCGGCCAACGGCAACAACGGCTACTACAACAACGGTAACAACGGCTACTACGGTAACGCGAACAACAACAACGGCTACTACGGCAACACCACCAACAACAACAACGGTTACTACGGCAATGCCGGTAACAACGGTTACGCCAACGGCTACGCGAACGGGAACAACCGGCAGAACGACGACCGGGGGCGCGGCCGCGGACGTCGCGACAACGACGGGGGCCCGGGCCACTCGTAAACGTCGAATCTCGCTCCACGACCCTCTGATATGGTAAGAGACCCCCGGACGGATACCGAGGGTCTCTCTGTTATGCGTGGACGGGCGCTAGTATGCGGCGTACGCTTGCAGGAACGCTAGCGTTAGCGCCCACGCCTGCGGTGCGGCTTGCGCGTTGTAGCTCGCCCGCGCGTCGCAGAAGAAGCCGTGATCGGCTTGGCCGAAGACGACCTGTTCGTGGACCTTCTCGGCCTTCGTGAGCGCATCGGCGACGGCACGGTAATGCTCCGGAAGAATGTGGCCGTCGCGCCCGCCCCAGAACATCAGGATCGGGGCGTGCTGTTTGGAGGCCAGGGGCAGCAGATCCGGCGCGATCCCGCCGCCGTAGAACGAAACCGCTGCCGTGAGCGGGAGGCGCGCATTGGCGAGATATGCGACGCGGCCGCCCATGCAGAACCCGATCGCGCTCACGCGGGCGGCGTCGATCGCCGCATCGCTTTTGAGCCACGCGTGCGTAGCATCCACGTCGGCTTCGAGGCCTTCGCGTGTCAGCGCTCCGAAGTGCGGCGCGAGCGCCGCGAAATCGGTGTAGCTGCCTTCGACGCCGCGTCCGGTGCGGTGAAAGAGCTCGGGCGCGATCGCGGTGAAGCCGAGCTTCGCAAAGCGATCGGCAACGTCGCGGATATGCGCGTTCACGCCGAAGGCCTCTTGGAAAACGAGTATCGCCGGCGCGGGCGCTGCCGCGTTCTCCGGGCGCGCGACGTAGATGTCCATCGGGCTGTTATCGACGGTAACGGTAACGGTAACGGTGTGATTCATGCGGGGTTCGATAATCCTTTCAATGCGTGGAGCGCTTCGCTGATGTGTTTGGTGGCCATAAATTGCGAATCGAAGGCGTGGCGCACGACGCCCGCAGCGTCGACGACGAAGGTCACGCGGCCGGGAAGAATGCCGAGCGTCTTGCTCACGCCGAAGGCTTTCTGCCCCGCGCCGCGCTCGTCGGTGAGAAGCCGAAACGGCAGCCGGTGCTTGCTTGCAAAACGCTCGTGGGTTACGGCGTCGTCGCTCGATACGCCGATCACTTCGGCCCCGGCGTCGGTGAAATCCTGATAGGCATCGCGAAACGCGCACGCCTCGGCCGTGCAGCCCGGCGTATCGTCCTTCGGATAGAAGTACAGCACGAACGGCTTACCGCGTAGCGACGCGAGCGAGAACGAGGAGCCGTCGCGATCGCGAAAAGCGACGTCGGGAACGGATTCGCCCGGTTGGAGCACGCTGGTACCTCCGGCTTTCACATCGTGCACGATCGCACGATAGTGCATGGGATAGCGCCTGGCCATCGCCGGGTTGCGACGGGCGCCTCCAAATCCAATACGTCCTCGGGCGAGTGCGGCCTTCGACGTCGCAGGAGGATGCGCGCGGCGAAGCAACGCAAAGCGCAGCATGACGTTCTTGCTCGAAGCACACTGGCTACTCGCATTCTTGGTCGTGTTCTGCGCGATCGTCTTTAGCTGGAACTCGATGGGTCGCCGCGTTATGAGCGTCGTCGTCGGGCTCCAGTTCTTGGTCGGCTTAGTCGTCGCCGGGGTGATGGGCGCCGCCCATCAAATGCTGCCGCCGGTCGTCTTCGTCCACATCCTGTGCGCCTTGGGCGCGTTGATCGCATACCCGCTGGCGCGGCGCCTGGGCGATCGTCCCGGCGGCGGGGCCACCGGGATGATGCTTGGGGCGCTAGGGTTCGTCTTGGTGCTGGTGACGTTCTACCTGGGCCTGCACATGGCAGGGCGGGTCTGACGAGCCGATGCGCCGGATCGCTCTGTTAGTCGTCGTCCTCGCGCTGGTAGCCGCAGGCTCGTGGTGGTTTTTCGCGCATCGCGCGCAGGGCAACGGCACCGAAAGCTTGACCGTGTACTATACAAAGATGGACGGCACGTCCATGGGTTCCTGGAACGTCTCAATGCGCCCGCAACAGCCGGGCGAAAGCTCGGCCGAGCACCTGAAGAACATGGCGCTGTACGCGGCCGTCCAATCGGCGGCGGGCCCGCCCAGCGACGTCGAAGCGATTCGATTCCCGCCGGGAACGCATATTAATACCGTGAGCGTTAATGGATCGACGGCAACGGTCGATCTCTCTCATGAGGTGACACAGCAAGTGGGAGGCACGTTCGGCGAGAATGGGGAGTTCAAAGGACTCGTCTATACGCTGACCGGCGTCCCAGGGATCAACGCGGTGCAGGTGACCGTCGATGGCCAAAAGCTCGAGACCTTGCCAGGGGGGCACGTTGAACTCGATCAACCGCTTCATCGCTCGGATTTTTAGGGGAGTCTTCCCCGGCGCTCTAGCGATGGCGTTCGCGCTGGGTTCGGC
>DATKQG010000081.1 GCA_035532835.1 Candidatus Dormiibacterota bacterium | reverse complement strand
CTCTGCGCGGCGCCGCTGTAAGCTTCGGCCCTACCGCTTTGCCGCCGCAAAGCGGTCGCGCAGTTCGCGTTTGAGGACTTTGCCGCTCGGGCCCAGCGGCATCGCTTCGATGAAGTGGACGTGACGCGGATATTTATATTTCGCGAGATGCTCTTGCGACCAAGCGATCAGCGCGCTGCCTTCGATCGCATCGCCCTCCGAGCTGCGCACGATCACCGCGACGACCTCTTCGCCGTGTACCTCATGGGGAACCCCGATGACCGCGACTTGCGAGACGGCCGGATGGCGCATGAGGACTTCCTCGACCTCACGAGGGTAGACGTTGTAGGCGCCTCGCAGGATCATGTCTTTCTTTCGATCGACGATGGTGATAAAGCCCTCGGCGTCCTTGGTGCCCAGATCGCCGGAGCGGAACCATCCGTCAACGATCGCGGCTCGCGTCGCTTCGGGGTTGTTGAGGTATCCCTTGAAGACGCAGTGGCCGCGGATGACGATCTCGCCGAGTTCGCCGATGGGCTCGAACTCGATGTGGTCGTCGATCTCGGCCTTGGCGATCTCCAATTCGACGCCCCAAATCCCGCAACCGACCGTCCCCGGCTTGCGCCCGAAGACCCGCTGGTTGAACGACGCCACGGGCGAAGTCTCCGAAAGGCCGTATCCTTCGAGAATTTCGGTCGAAAAGACCGATTCGAACGCCTCGAGCACCGCAAGCGGAAGAGAGGCGCCGCCCGACGCGCACGAGCGCAGAGCCGGGCGGCGCGGGTCGCTCTTGGCGGCCTCGAGCAGCCCGATGAACATCGTGGGCACGCCGGTGAAGATGGTGACCCCGTGCTGCATCATCAGTTCGATCGCGCTCGCGCCGTCGAAACGCGGCATCAGCACGATGCCGGCGCCGACCCGGAAGGCCGTATTCATCACGCACGTCTGCCCGAACGAGTGGAAGAGGGGCAGGCACGCGAGGAAGACGTCGGTGTGCTGAACTGCAAAGAGATCGTGGGCGGAGATCGAGGCGTTAAAAACGAGGTTATTTTGGGACAGTACGGCGCCTTTAGGAGTCCCGGTCGTGCCGCTGGTGTAGAGGATGACGGCGTCGTCTTCGGGCTCCCGCTGGAGATACGAGGCAAGCGGCTCCAGTTCGGCCGACTCCGCCTCAAGGCTGGCGTCCGCCTCGCCGGGCTGGGCCATCACGCTCAGGCACGGGATGCCCGCGATCTTCGCGCCGGCGCCCCCGGAAGCCAGAAGCGGGCCCGCGCAGACGAGCAGCTTTGCGCCCGAATCCTTCAAGACGTAGGCGACCTCGGCTGCCGTGAGCAGCGCGTGGACCGGGACGACGACCGCGCCCAGAGCGAGCGCCCCGTAGTATGCACGCGGAAAATCGGGGATGTTCGGGAGCATGACGGCCACCCGATCGCCCGCGCCGATGCCGCGCCGTTCGAACGCCGACGCATAGCGACGGGCCTGCTCCCACAGCTGGGCAAACGTGATCTTCCCGGGCCCGAAGACCACGGCGGTACGATCCGGATATCGGAGCGCCGATTCGGCCAAGATCGAGGCGAGAGCTAGCGACATACGAGGGGTCCTCCTGCTGTAGTGTGAACAAAACGAGCTTTGCCATCGTTTGGAGTGCGCGTGATCACCGGCCCGGGTCTACTCTTCGTCGTTTCAGGCCCCTCGGGGGCCGGCAAGGATACGTTGGTAGATGCTTTGCGCGAGCGCTCGCCGCGCCTGCATTACTCCGTTTCGGCCACCACCAGAGAGCCACGCGAGGGAGAGCGCGAAGGCGAGCACTACTTCTTCCTAACTCGCGAAGAATTCGAACGGCGGCGGAATGCCGACGGATTCCTCGAATGGAGAGAGTACAACGGCAACCTCTACGGTACCCCGCGCGATTACGTGATTGGGACCCTTCATCAGGGTTACGATCTAATCATGAAGCCCGAGGTCAATGGAGCGTTGGCCGTCAAAGCGGCATTTGCCGATGCGGTCCTGATCTTTCTCGTGCCGGATCGCCTCTCGCACCTGCGCGAACGGCTGCTGGCGCGAAGAACCGAGACGAACGAAGAGATCGCTCGGCGGCTAGAAATAGCGCACGAGGAGATGAAGTTCATTCCGGACTTCGATTATCTCGTCATCAACGAGCAGGGGCGGTCCGAACAAGCGGTGCGCGACCTGCAGGCCATTCTCCAAGCGGAGCGCTTTAGAATCCATCGTTATAGCGATGCCTCGCTAAAAAACGTAGAACTCACCTAAGTAGCACCAACAGAAGTAAGGAACCCATGAGTAAAACGGTATTCGGAGATCTCGACGCGCTGCTCAAGCACGCGGATTCCAAATTCAGCCTCGTCAACATCGTGACCAAACGCGCGCGTCAGCTCAATAACTGGATTCGCGTCCAGCAGCTCCCGGCGGCCGACCGTCGCGAGTTTTTTGCAAGCGAACCGCTGATCGCGCAAGACGAAATCAATCCCAATAAGCCCGTATCGATCGCCTTGGACGAAATCGCCGAAGGAATGATCGAATACCATCGCACCAAGGAAAGCATCAAGTAAGCGCGATTGCGTTAGAGACAAACTATGTGTGGGATCGTTGGATACATTGGGGAACGCGATAGCGTCCCCATCATCATGGATGCCCTCGGGCGGCTAGAGTACCGCGGCTACGACAGCGCGGGCGTTGCGGTTATCGATGCCGCAGGCACGCTGACCGGCTCCAAAGCCGAGGGCAAACTTTCGCGACTTGCGGAGCGGCTGCGCGACGGCAGCCCCCTCGCCGGTACGTGCGGCCTGGGCCACACGCGGTGGGCCACGCATGGAAGGCCGAACGATGCGAACGCGCATCCGCATATGGACTGTTCCGGAAAGATCGCCGTCGTCCATAACGGCATCATCGAAAACTACGGTCCGCTCCGAGCCAGATTGGTCGAACTCGGGCATACGTTCAAGAGCGAGACCGATACCGAGGTGCTCTCGCATCTGATCGAGATGCACTACGACGGCGATCTCGCGGTCGCGGTGCGCAAGACCCTGCGCGAGGTGCGCGGAGCCTACGCGCTCGGCGTCATATCGAGCGACGATCCCGAACATTTGGTTTTCGCACGTAACGGTGCGAGCCCGCTGGTGGTGGGTATCGGCGAAGGGGAGATGTTCGTCGCCTCCGATACGCCGGCAATCCTCCCGTACACGCGGCGCGAAATCATTCTCCAAGAAGGCGAAATGGTCGTGGTCGGGCGCGACGGCTACAGCCTGACGGATTACGAAGGCGTACCCATCGATCGCGAGGTCGTGACGGTAACGTGGGATGCTACGTCGGCTGAAAAGAGCGGCTACAAGCATTTCATGCTCAAGGAAATCTTCGAGCAGCCGGTCGTGATCAAAGAGACGCTGGCCGGGCGAATGGACGAGAACGGCCGCGTGCATCTCGCGAACGAGCTGGGCGGGGTCACCGACGACACCCTGCGCGCGATCAGCAAGATCGCCATCACCGGGTGCGGCACCGCGTATCACGCGGGCATGGTCGGCATGTATCTCCTACGCTCGCTCGTGCATTTACCGGTCGAAATGGAACTCGCCAGCGAGTTTCGTTACGGCGACCCGGTAATCGACCCCACCGCTTTGGTGATCGCGATGTCGCAATCGGGCGAGACGGCGGATACGGTTGAAGCCGTGCGCATCGCCAAGGATGCCGGGAGTACGATTTTGGGCATCTGCAACGTACTGGGATCGCATCTCACTCGCTTGGCGCACGGCACGCTCTACACGCGCGGCGGGCCCGAGATCGGCGTGGCGGCAACGAAGACCTACGTTTCGCAGGTTACCGCCATGACGCTCTTCGCGCTCTATTTGGCGAAACTGCGCGGCACCGCCGATCCCGCGCGCCTCCAGGCGATCGGCGAGGGCACCAAGCTTCTGCCTGCCGCGGTCGACGTCGTGCTCGACACGTCCGACGAGATCCGCAAGGTCGCAAAAAAATATCGCAAAATGCAGAGCTGCCTTTTCATGGGGCGGTACATCAATTATCCGACCGCGCTCGAAGGCGCGCTCAAGCTCAAAGAGATCTCATACATCCACGCCGAGGGCTACGCCGCGGGCGAGATGAAGCACGGCCCGATCGCGCTGCTCGATCCGCACGTTCCGGTCATCGGCGTTATGACCGACGATCGCGTTCGCGAGAAAATGCTTTCGAATCTCATGGAGTCAAAAGCGCGTGAAGCACCCGTAATCGTCGTCGCGAATCACGGAGATGAAGAAGCCCGCGCGGTTGCCGACCACGTGTTCTGGGTTCCGAAGGTCGACGAACTGCTCTCGCCGATCGTCAACGTGATCCCCTTACAGCTCCTGGCCTATCATATTGCCGATATCGAAGGTAAGGATGTCGATCAACCGCGTAACCTTGCAAAAACCGTCACCGTTGAGTAACGAAAGTACCGGTATCATGACCCGTAGCGATGGGCGTCGGCCCGACCAACTTCGCCCCGTCACGATCGAGCCCAACGTGATGAAGTACGCGGAAGGCAGCGCGCTTATCAGCATCGGCCATACGCGCGTCCTCTGCGCCGCGACGCTCGAAGAGCGCGTCCCGGGCTGGATGAAGGGCAAGGGCCTAGGATGGGTCAGCGCCGAGTATGCGATGCTGCCGCGCGCGACGCACGAACGCACGCAACGCGAATCCTCCAAAGGACGGGTCGGCGGCCGCACGCACGAAATCCAGCGCATCATCGGCCGCGCGCTCCGCGCCGTGACCGATACCGCGAAGCTGGGCGAACGCACCATTTGGATCGACTGCGACGTGCTGCAGGCCGACGGCGGGACGCGTACGGCTTCCGTCACCGGCGCATTCGTCGCGCTCGCGCTCGCGCTCGCCAAGAACTTTCAACCAACCGACGCGCGGCGCTGGCCGTTGAGCGGCATGGTGGCGGCCACCAGCGTCGGGATCGTCAACGGCACCCCGATGTTGGACTTGGCGTATGACGAAGATAGCAAGGCGCACACCGATATGAACGTGTTCATGACGGATGCCGGGCGATTCGTAGAGATACAAGGAACCGCAGAGGCGGCGCCTTTCGACCGCGCCGAACTCGATGCGCTCCTCGCGCTCGCCGACAACGGCGTGCGGGAACTCTTCACCACACAACGCGCAGTCCTGGCGGCCTGCGGCGTCGATATCGGCACGCATGCCGGTTGATCCACAGCTCGCCGAACTCGCGCGGCGCGTCGGCGAATTTCACATCACCGATCGCGCGATGAGCGAGGCGCAACGAGCGATCTCGGCCGCGATCGCATCGGGTGACGCCGACGCTCGCGAAGCGCGGCGGTATCTCGAAGCGGTGCGGCGCTATTTCTCCGGTTTCGAAAGCGAAGCGCGCGCCCATCTGCGAGACCTCGATCGACGCCTCGAACAGCTCCATCAGGTCCAATTCAATCTCACGGCGGAGCGGGGCGTGGCCGCAAAACGCATCGAAGTGACCCACGGCGTGCTCGCCGACGCCGACGCGCTGGAACGTTCGACCGCGTGAAGATGCTCGATAAGGTCGGTCGCGCGACGATCGGCTTCTTCGATTACACCGGCGGCATCACGGCGCTTGCGGGCGAGTCGGCCGGCTTCTTGGTGCGCCTGCGCATTCGGTTCGTCGAAACGCTGAACCAATGCTATTTCCTCGGCTTTCAGTCGCTCTCGATCGTCCTGCTGACCTCCCTCTTCACGGGCATGGTGATCTCGCTCGAATCGGCCATGCAAGCCGTCCAATACGGCGTCGGCAACTTGGTCGGCGGAGCGGTAACCTACGGCTCGGTCCGCGAGCTGGGCCCGATGCTCACGGCCGTCGTCGTCGCCGGACGCGTCGGCGCCGCGATCGCCGCGGAGTTGGGCTCGATGGTCGTAACCGAGCAGATCGACGCGCTCACGTCGATGGGCCTGGAGCCCACGCGCTTTCTGGTCGTACCCCGCCTACTGGCGCTATTGATCATGCTCCCGTTGCTCACGATTTGCGCCGACGTCATTTCGACGCTCGGCGGCATGTGGATCGCGCAGACCTACGCGCACATTTCCGTCGAGACGTTCCTTTCTTCGGCGCGCCAAGCGATCGGATTCGAAGACGTCCTCAAGGGCTTGGTGAAATCGCTCGTGTTCGCGCTGATCATCGCACTCGTCGGCGCATACCAGGGGCTTTCGACGCGGGGCGGAGCGGCCGGCGTCGGTAAGGCGACCACCGGCGCGGTCGTCATTTCAATCATTCTTATCTTCATCTCGAACTTCGCGCTCTCGATGGTGTTGTTCGGTGGCCACTAGCGTGCCGAACGTCATCGCCAAGCTCGACGACATCAGCTTGAGCTACGGCGAGAAGGTCATTCTCAAGAACTGCTCCCTCGATATCGTCGAAGGGGCGATCACGTGCATTATCGGCCTCTCCGGCGCCGGTAAATCAACCATCGTGCGGTTGCTCGACGGTTTGAGCCGGCCGCAGTCCGGACACGTCTATCATCGCGGCGTGGACATTTGCCATATCTCCGAACGCCAGCTTATGGACGTGCGGCGCAAGATCAGCCTAAGTTTTCAATTCGCCGCGCTCTTGGATAGCCTCTCGATCGGCGACAACGTCGCCCTCCCGTTACAGGAGCAGACCCATCTCTCCGAATCGGAGATCCAGAAGATCGTCGTCGACGCGCTCGACTCGGTCGGCCTATCGAACACGTACGACAATCTTCCAAGCCAGCTCTCCGGCGGTATGCTCAAGCGGGCCGGCTTTGCCCGAGCGATCGTTACGCGCCCCGAATTGATTCTCTACGACGAGCCCACGACCGGGCTAGACCCGATCGTTACCCATTTGATTACCGATACGATCGTCCGCCTGCGCCAAAAGCTCCAGGGCACCGCGGTGGTGATTTCGCACGACTTGCAGTCCATATATATGATGGCCGATTACGTCGCTATGCTCTTCGAGGGGGCGATCATCGCCTACGGTACCGTAGACGAGATCAAGCAGTCGCCCAACCCGATCGTGCAGCAATTCATCCAAGGCTCCGAAATTGGCCCGATCCCGATCTAGCGTGCCGCCTCGCTCGTCGGCAAGGCACAATTCCCCGTGAGGCGTAAATAGAAGCGCATGACGCGACAGGCCCAGGTTGGGGCTTTTGCCCTCCTCTCACTCCTACTGCTCTTTGGGGTGTTCTACGTCATCACCGATTTCGGCACCCGGCACACCGGCTACCGCATCGGCGTCCATTTCCAATCGGCCGCAGGCCTGCATTCGGGCGCGATCGTGTACTTCAGCGGGGTGAGCGTCGGAACCGTCGATTCGATTTCGCTGCTCCCAGATAATACCGTCGACGTGATCCTGGCCGTCAACCGCGACGTCGACATCCCGAGCGCTTCGCGCTTTCTGATTCAGGCGCCGCTAACCGGCGACCCGAACCTCATCATCGTCCCGCCGGTCCCCATCCCTCGACCGGCTGGGGTGACCGGGCCCACGCCCGCGCCGCAAGCCATACCGATGCTCGCGCGTCAGGTTTTGCCGATCGACGAACAGCCGCAAGGAAACAACTCTGCGACGATCGCCGATTTACTCCAGCAAGGGCAGGGGCAAATCAAACGTCTGGACACAATTCTCGCCGATCTCGAATCGCGTGAACCCAAGCTGCTCGACACGCTGCAGGCAACGATAGAAAACGCCAATCATCTAACCACGACCGCCGACCAAACCATGCAACAATTCTCGACGCAGGCGCTCCAAATCGCCGACTCGTTGCAGAGCAGTTTGGGTACTGCCAGCCGCAACATCGACGAATTGACCGCAACGCTCAACGACACGACGCAGCTCAACTCCAAGAAGATCGACGTCATACTCTCGAACTTCCAAACCACGTCGGTCGCGCTCAACACCTCGATGACGTCGCTGGCGAACATCGCCTCCGACCCCAATCTCAAGACCAACATTTTAGCCACGACCAAAAACATCGCGGAAACCACCGATGCGATCGCGGGAATCACTAAAGATCTGCGAAGCATCACCGGCGACCCTCAGACGCAGAGCCAGGTACGCAATACGGTTGCCAACCTCGATGCGACGATGCAACGCGCGAATTCTCTCCTCGGATCGCTCGGCGGCACCAGCAGCGTCTACGGCGTCGACCGGGGTGCCACGCCGGCCCCCATTCCCACCGGTACGACGTCGCCCTTTTCCCTATCGCCGCCGAGCCCCGCGCCGTACGGCGCCGCCTCGCCGAGCGTTCAGAGCACGCCCGGCCAGCTGGACCGGCAACGCGATGCCGTGCGGCGTCTTGCCCTCAAGCGACGCCTGGCTACGGTCGCGCGCAACTTGCTCGCGATCCAGCTTCGCGTCAGCGCGCTCTCCGCGCAGCATTATTGCTGCGATAACCCGCTCTTGAGCAAGGATCGCGGCCCGCAGACCGATATCAATGCGATCGTGTTTCCGAAGGGCGAGACCAGCTTCATCGTCGGTGCGAACGACATCGGCTACCACACGACGGCGAACCTCGCCGCGCTCAAGTCGTTCGGACATGGCGTGCGGCTGGGTGGCGGGTTGCTCTACTCGCAACTCGGCCTGCTCGGGCAGTTCAATCAGCCGCATTACGGCATCGAGACGCGCATTTACAACCTGCGCCGCCCCTCGCTCGATCTGTACGGCAACTTGCGATTGATGCCCGGCGCGGAACTCTTCTTTGGCCAACGGGATATGACGCACATCACCCGCCGTACCGTTTACGGCATCCAACTGCAGTTCTGATTCATGAGCGACGCTAAAATCAAAGTCGGTATCATCGGAGCGGGGTCGATGGGGACCCTCTTCGGATATCATCTCGCGAAGACCAGCGACGTGACGATCCTGGAATCCAATGCGACCGTCTCCGACGCGATCCGCCGCAAGGGCCTGTGCGTCAACGACGGCAAGCCCGTGAAGGTCACCGTCGCGCGAAGCGCGCGCGAACTCTACGCATCGAACGTGCTCTTTCTATTCGTGAAGGCCGTGGACACGCTGCGCGCGCTACGCCCGTTCGCGGGCGAACTCAATCCGTCGACGCCGGTGGTCTCGCTTCAGAACGGAATCGGCAACGAGGACGCCATTCGCACCGCGCTCGGCGGGGCCGTACCCGTGATCCTCGGTATTACGACCGAATCGTCGACGACGCTTGGCCCCGGACGCGTGTCGAGTTCGGAGCAGGGGGCGACCATCATCGGTTCGTCGACGGCATCTCCGACGACGTCGCGCACGGTCGCCGACGTGCTCGTACATAGCGGCCTGCAAGCCTCGATCGTCTACGACATCCGCCCGCACCTGTGGGGGAAGTTGGTAGCAAATGCATCGATCAACGCCCTCTCGGCCTTGCTGGAATGCCCGGTCGGCGCGATTCCGAAAGAACCGAACGCCGCGCACCTAGCCGAAGTGCTCGCCGACGAGGCGGCCGCGGTTGCAGCCGCGCTGAAAATCAATTTGCCGTACGCGAACCCCTGGCACTACGTTATGCAAGTGATTCTGCTGGGCGCCGATACGAAGAGTTCCATGGCGTTCGATTTGGAGACCGGGCATCCGAGCGAGATCGATTATATCAACGGCGCGATCGTCGCGTTCGGCCGCCGAACCAACGTCCCGACCCCATACAACGACACCATGGTTCGACTCGTTAAAGCCCGAGAAGCGCTGCTCGCTCAGACCCGCGGCGCGTGATGCAGAGACTGCTCGCGGAGCTCGCGGCAATCGTCGGGCCGGCCGCCGTCCTTACCGATCCGGAACAAACGCAGGCGTTCTATAACGATTGGCGCGGCGTCTTTCGCGGCAACGCGATGGCCGTCGTACGGCCGGAATCGACGCAGGAGGTGGCTCGCGTCGTCGCGCTAGCGCATGCAACGCGCACCGCGATCGTCCCACAAGGTGGAAATACCGGCCTCGCCGCCGGTGCCACGCCCCTCGGGCTCGACGGTGCGATCGTGCTCTCGCTATCGCGCATGCATCGAATAGAGTCCGTCGATCCGATTGGGAATACGTTGACGGCGCAGGCCGGCTGCGTCTTGACCGACGTTCAAGCCGCGGCGAACGCCGCGAACCGGCTCTTTCCGCTCTCGCTCGGCGCGGAGGGGTCGGCTCAGATCGGCGGGCTCATATCGACCAACGCCGGCGGCTCGGGGGTCCTTCGCTACGGAACGATGCGCGCGCTCGTGCTCGGATTGGAGGCCGTTTTACCGGACGGAAGCATCGTCGACGGCTTACGCGCGTTGCGGAAAGATAACGCCGGATACGATTGGAAGCAACTCTTCATCGGTGCGGAGGGCACGCTCGGCATCGTCACGAGCGCGGTGCTTCGGCTCTTTCCCAAGCCCCGTTTTCAAACGACGGCGTTGCTGGGCCTCGGCAGCCCGAAAGACGCGTTGCGCGCGTTTAGCCAACTGCAGGAACTGCTCGGCGATACGCTCGTCGCCTGCGAGCTCTTTTCGGATACGACGGTGACGCTGCGATCCGCGCAACAGCCCTCCCTCACGCGTCCGATGCCGGCTCAGCCGTGGTATCTGCTGTTGGAGGCCGCCGCATCGCTTCAGGGGATGCGCGACGCCTTCGAGGCCGCGCTCGCAACGCTGATCGACGCCGACATCGCAATCGACTGCGTCGTGGCCGAAAGCCAGCGGCAAAGCGACGAACTCTGGGAATGGCGTGAGTCCATCCCCGAAACGGAGAAGCGCGCGGCGCGTAGCGCAAAACACGACGTCTCGGTTCCGATCGTCGACGTGCCGCGCTTCATCGAAGAAGCGACACTGGCGGTAGAAACCGCTCATCCCGGAACGCGCGTTCTCGCCTTCGGCCACGTAGGCGACGGGAACGTCCACTTCAACGTGTTGCTCCCAGGCGAGGACGCCGTGCGCAGCGATGCCGTCAACGCAACGGTGCATGCGATCGTTACCGCCTACCGTGGAAGCATTACCGCCGAGCACGGCATCGGGCGCTATCGCCGCGACGAACTATCGACGCAGCGCAGTCCGCAGGAAATGGCGCTCATGCGCGCCGTGAAGCACGCGATCGACCCGCTCGGAATCATGAACCCCGGGAGCGTCTTGACTATGCCTCCGGGTGAAGGCTCAGCAGCCGAATATTCCCCCGCTTGACGTCGATGTCGATCGCGCGCGCGGCTCCGCCGTTCACGACGCCGTCGATGGTCTCGCCCGTGCCGCTTGAGGTGCCATGGAGCGGGAAATCCGTGAAGAGCATCCCATCGCCGGTGTGCAGGTGCACGCGGAATTTCGCGGTTTCGGTCACCCACACTTCGACGTCGCCGTCCTGATTGCGAAAGGTCAGCACGCCGGGCCACGTCGTCGAGCCCATCGTCACGGAGATCTGACCTTTTGTGACGCTCGCCTGCGCGTATCCGGCGATCATGACGTCGACGCTGCCGACGCCGGCGTGAACGTCGACGTTACCGGAGATTTCGGTTACGTCGACGTCGCCTCGCTGCGAATCGACGTTGAGATTGACGTTCGCCGGAACGCGTAAGAGCAGGTTGCGCAGCGGCGCGCTCGCATCGACGACGATCCCGTTGCCCGCGTGACGGATCGTCGGAGCCGCGGGCGGAACGCCCCCGAGTGCCGTGGCGCTGACCGTGAAAAGATCGTCCGGTTGCCCGACGGCGGGCTTATAGGCATTGATGCCGGCTTGGACGGCCTGCACGGTCATGACGGCGTTCGCCGGCAAGGTGCCGGTCGTCGTGATATAGGGAGCGTGTGACCCGCACGATGCGAGCCCGACGGCTGCGAGAAGAAGAAGGACGATCGACCGATGGTTCAACGCGGGGATACTCCTCATCGCTCTTCGGTGCGGTCGCGGGGGTGTGCGTCTTCGTAACTGCGCCGCATATGTTCGAGCGAAACGTTGGTGTAGATTTGGGTGGTGGAAAGGCTCTCGTGGCCCAGCAACTCTTTGATGGTCATGATGTCCGCACCGTTTTCGAGCAGATGCGTCGCGAACGAATGGCGCATCACGTGCGGTGTGACGTGCTGCGTTAACCCCGAAAGCTCGGCGAATTCTCGAAAGATCACCCAGGCCTGCCGGTGGGAGAGACGCGTCTTGCGACGCGACAGAAACAGCGCTTCGTCGGAACTGCGTGGACGCACGCCGAGATAATTGCGGACCGCGTCTGCGGCAGCCTGATTGATGAAGACCATCCGCTGTTTGTTGCCCTTGCCGATCACGCGCATCAAACGGCGCTCTAAATCGACGTCGCTGATGTTCAACCCCACCAACTCCGCGCGACGGATACCGCTCGCATAGAGCAGTTCCATGATGGCGGTATTGCGCAGGCGCTGGAAATCGTCTTTGCCGGCGACGCGCGTGCGCAGCAGCCGCGCCACCTCGGGCTCGGACATGACGTGCGGTAAACGTTTGGGAGCTTTGGGCGGCGGGACGTCGGCTGCGGGATTGTCGGCCCGGTGCCCTTCGCGTTTTCGCAGCGCAAAATACGAGCGCAACGCCGCGAGCTTGCGCCGGACCGAGACCGGCGTGTATTTGCGCGGGCCCATCAGCTCCATCACGAATCGTCGCACGTCGGATGTGGTGGCCGTGCCGAGCTTGAAAAACGCCGCCGTCTTCGGGTGCCCGGGCTCGAGGAACTCGCCGAACACCTCGACGTCGCGTGCGTACTCCTCGGAGGTACGCGGCGACTGCCCGCGCTCCAGGCGCAGGTACGCGGCGAACTCGGCGATCGTGGGATCGGCGGGAATGAACGAACTCATACTCGGTACCCACGGCGTTCGGCGAGAAGGTGCCGAACCTTCGCGAGCGGGCCGATAGTTCTAAGAAGCATGCCGATCCGCCCCAGTCGCATCCTGGCTCTCGCCATCCTCATCAGCGTCGCAGGTTGCGGCGGCGGCACGGCTGCCACACGCTCCTCGGGGGCGAGCCCGACCGTGCCCGCCTCCGCGCCGAGTACCGGCTGGTCGCCGGCTCGGATAGACACCTATCAATGGCAACTCAGCGGAACCATCGACACCACGATCGCGGCCAGCGTCTACGATCTCGACGCATTCGATACCGCCGCGCAGACCGTTACGGCGCTCCACCAGCTCGGCCGCCATGTGGTCTGCTACGTCGATACCGGCACCTACGAGAATTGGCGGCCCGACGCCCCGTCGTTTCAAGCGAACCCGGTGGTCATCGGCAGCCCCGATAGCGGCTGGCCGGGCGAGTATTGGCTCGACATTCGGCGCATCGACATTCTGGGGCCGATCGTGGAGGCTCGATTCGATCTCTGTAAGGCCAAGGGCTTCGACGCGATCGAGCCCGACAATATCGACGGCTATCAGAACCAAACCGGTTTCCCGCTGACGGCCACCGACCAATTGACGTACAACAGGTGGCTGGCCGCCCAAGCGCACGCGCGCGGGCTCGGCATTGCGTTGAAAAACGACAGCGACCAAGCGAGCGCCCTGGAGCCGTCGTTTGACTGGAGTCTGGACGAGGACTGCTACGCCCAAGGATGGTGCGCCGCGCTCGCGCCGTTTACGACCGCCGGCAAAGCCGTTGTCGCGGTTGAGTACGACGACGCCTTGACGCCGGCGCAGTTTGCCGCCGGCGCGTGCCCGGCCGCCGCGCTCGGCGGATACCAAACCATCCTCAAGCACCGTCTGCTCGACGCTTGGCGGCAGAGCTGCCCGTAGCGCCGATCCCCGTCCAGCCATCATCTCTCCACAGGCGATTCTACATCACCAAATCATTGTTTGTGGATATACGATTCGCTGTGGATGATAGTGGGGTCCTGTCCACCGTAGCTCCGAACATGGCGGCCCAATGAGCCCACTTCTTACGGCAACACTGTGGATCGTCACGGCTGCGACGATCGCGGGGATCCTGATTCGTCCGTGGCGCGTCCCCGAATGGGTCTTTGCCGTTGCCGGCGCGGCGCTGCTAGTGGCCGTTCGAGCGATCCCGGTTCCCGATGCCTTTGCCGCGCTGCTGCGCGGCGCCAACGTCTATGCGTTTCTGCTCGGAATCGTGCTGCTCGCGGAAATCGCTCGCAGCGAACGACTGTTCGATTATCTGGCGGTTTACGCGCTGCGCGCCGCGCGAGGATCTCGAAAGCGCCTGTTTGGCCTCATCTACGGGGTCGGGATCGTCGTGACGGCGCTTCTCTCGAACGATACGACGGTTGTGGTGCTCACGCCGGCCGTGCTGGCGGTCCTCGCCAGAACCGACTTGGATCCGTTACCGTACCTGTTCGCCTGCGCATTCGTCGCGAATGCCGCCTCGTTTATTCTTCCGATCAGCAATCCGGCAAATCTGGTCATCTTCGGGCACGCGCTCCCCGCATTACTTCCTTGGTTGGCGAGTTTTGGGCTCGCGGCCGTCGCCGCAATCGGCCTCACGTACGGCGTCTTGCGGATGCTCTTTCGCAAGGCGCTCGGCGGCGCGGTCGTGCATTCTACGCCGGAACACATCGGCCGCGACCGGCGGATGCGGCTGGCCTTCGCCTCGGTCGGGGGGGCGACGCTGGTACTGTTGCTCGCGGCCGCGTTCGGACTGAGCGTCGGGCCGGTGGCCCTGGTGGCTGGACTAATCGCTCTGGGGATCGTGACCACGGTAGACCATACGGTTCCCCTGAATATCACCAAACACTTGGCGTGGCAGATAGTTCCCCTGGTCGCAGGGCTCTTTATCCTAGTGGAAGGCCTCGATCGGAGCGGTGCGCTGACCGCCGCGCGCGAGGTGTTCGCATGGGCCGCTTCCACGCCTTGGCCGTGGGGGACTCTCGGGCTCTCCGGCGTCATCACCGTCGCCAGCAATGCCCTGAACAATCTGCCCGTGGGCCTGGCGGCCGGCTATGCGCTAACCGGAGCCCACGTCTCCCCACATATCGAGCAGGCGGCGGTGATAGCCGTCGATCTCGGCCCGAACCTCTCCGTTACCGGATCGCTGGCGACCTTGCTGTGGCTGATCGCCCTGCGCCGCGCCAAGATCAACGTTACCGCTTGGCAGTTCTTCCGCTACGGCATCGCCGTAACCATCCCCGCCCTAGTCGCCTCGGTATTGCTTCTACGCTGACGTTTCGATATAGTCAGACTAGTCAGACTATATTTTGGAGGTTCCGTGCTTCGGATTAAAGGCGAATGGCAGCTTCAAGAGGCCAAGGCAAAACTAAGTAGCGCGATCGATCGCGCCATCGCCGGTGGCCCGCAACGCATCACCCGGCACGGCCGGCCGGCCGCTGTGCTTATCTCCGAGGATGATTTTGCACGACTGACCGGGCGCAAAGCGCAGCCGCTCGCAGCATTCCTGGCCGGCAGCGAGCTGGGCGACCTCGAGCTATGACCGGCTTTCTTCTCGATTCCGGGGTCGTATCTCGAGCCATGCAGCCCAAGGGGCCTGGATCGCTACGGGATTGGCTACAAGAGCGCGACGAGAGCCAACTATTTCTAAGCGTCGTGACCCTGAGCGAGTTTCGCGCCGCGATCGAACGGGCGGCACCCGACCGCGCGCGCTTCGAACGCTATGCTGCGGCGTTGGAGCGCCTGCGCTCCCGCTTCGAAGATCGCATACTGTCGATCGATGCCGCGGTCGCGGAACGATCCGGCGAGATCCTTGGCCGCGCGACGCTCTTCGGTACGCCCGCCCTCACCGCGACCCAGGGCTTCGTGGCCGCAACCGCTCTGGTCCACAACCTCACGCTCGTCACGCTCCACCCCAGCATCTTCGAAGCAATCGCCGTCAGAACGGCGCAGATCCAGCTATAGCGCCGCACCAGAGGCCGGACCACGCTCGATCGCTACTGCTCGAAGCCGCTGTGGACGATGGACCAGTGGGCGCCGCCGTCGGCGGTGGCATAGATGCGTCCGCGCAAGCCGACGGCGAGGCCGTGTTGCGAATCGTAGAATGCCAGGTTGAGCAGGCCCGCCATCGGCGCCACGATTTGCGTGACCGGGTCTACTGCCGTCGTTACCGTCTGCCAGGTTGCGCCGCCGTCGTTGCTAAGCCAGACGATGCCGTTCGTCGTCGCGTCCTTGGCGAGCCTCGGGCTCAATTGGCCGGCAATCACGATGTTGGCCGGCGAGAGTCGCGCGGCCTCAACCAGCGTTTGGTTCGCCGCGCCCGAAGGCACGGTTGCGGGCGCCGACCACGACGCGCCGCCGTCGCTCGTGAGATAGATCGTTCCCTCTTCTCCCACGATTGCGCCCAAGCCGGTCGTGCCGTCGAACGCTACGCCGAGTAAGAACGGCACACCTGAAAGCGCCGGCGTAAACGTTGCGCTCGAGCGGCCCCAACTTCTTCCGCCGTCGCTGCTCTCGTCAACGCGCTCTCCCGTTCCCACCGCAACGATATGCGTTGCGCTCGCCGCCGCGATATCGTGAAACGCGTTGCGCTGATCCGGAGCGGCACTCGGAGCCGGATACGGGGGGACCACATCGACGAAATAATCGCCGGCTGCATTCGAATACTCGATCGGGCGCGCGATGCCGGTGAGCAACAACGTACCGGCGCTCGGCGAAATGAGGCGATACTTATCGAAGCCGTCTTGGAACTCCACCTTCGTCCAGGTTACGCCGCCGTCGCGCGTGTAGAGCTTGAGATCGTGGTAGCCGACGACGTAGCCGTGGGTGGCGTCCGTAAACGTGACGCCGTTGCCCCAGCAGTGCGTGCCGTCGAAAGGCGTCGAAACCGCACTCGCCGTCAGCGATGCCGGCTGCGCAAAATTGCCGCTCACGGCGTAGAGACTCCCTGCATCGCCGGTGACGAACGCGGTCGACGCATCGCGAAAACCGACGCCGCGAAACCAATGCAGACTATAGTTGCTCGGATCGGTATCCGTGCAACGCAGAATATCGAGCCCGACATTACCGTTGTAACTGGGCAGCGACGGCGCCACCGGCGGAGCATTGGGGGCCGAAACGGTTCCCCCGCCGCACCCGCTCGCAACAACGGCGACGAAAAGAATGGCCAGAACAATAGGTAGAAACCGACGATGCATGAGTGACGCCTCTCGTTGTCGTTATGGTTGGGGAACCCAATCGCGCGTGAGATAGAGCCAGAACGCTAACCCGGCGTACTCTCCGTACCGCGCAAACGCCCTGCGCATCGTCGTATCGGTCGCACGTTTCTTTCCGGAGCGCGCGAGGTAGGTGGGGCGTGTCCACGAGTCCAGGATCAGACGACGATGGCGGCCGAGCAATTGCATGATGTGGGCGGCTGCATACGGGCCGACGCCCGGGAGTTCGAGTAACGCGGCCTCGACGTCGTCGTCCGCCATTCCGTACACGGGGAGCAATCGTTCGAGATCGAGCCGTCCGGCTGCAACGTCGCGGCCCAGCGCGGCAATGTACGGCCCGCGGTATCCCATCCGCGCCACATCGGTGAACCAGCGGGCGCCGGTTGCGGCGACGCGCTCCGGCGATGGAAAGGCGCCCTCACCCAATTCCGCTAGGGCGGCCGTCATCCGCAGCGTCGCCGACCACGCGCAGTTGGTCGTACAAATCGTCTTCACGACGTCTTCGAACACGGTTGGACTGGCCAGCAGCCTTCCCGCACCGAGTGCGGCGAAATGCAGATCGGGGTCGCCCGCGACCGCGCGATAGAACGGCGAGAGATCGTCGCCCAGGCGAAACATGCGCGTGATTTGCGCAACGACGGCGCGCGATTGCGACGCTCCCAGACGTGCGTCCGCATCGATTACGAGCTCGTCCGCATCGACCGTAAGCGTAACCGGGACGACGCGTTCGTCAACGCGGAGCGCCGTGCGATACCAGGTGTAGTCGGGTGCCACGACCGCGGGAGCGAGTGCGGCGCAACCGTGCGAGCCGATCGTCTGCGCAAACAGAATCGGTTCGCCGCCGCCGCCGCGCAGCGCGAGGCGTGCGAGCGGTTTACGCGACGTAGGAGACGTTGACGGCAAACCCGGCTGCTTCAGCGCGCATCAAGACGCCGTATACTGCGTCGAGTTCTTCTTCTATTGCCGCAATCTCACCGGCGCTAACGTGAAAGCGAGCCGCATACGTCCATAGCAAATTGCGCGCGCGTTCGAAGGCGGAATGCAAGCGCTGCGGCGTCGCTTCGAGCACCGGCCAATCCAATTCGCCTTGCGCGGGCACCACGCGCCAGCCGCGACCCGAGATCATCGGCACGTCTTCATCGGGATCGAAGGCGTGCGGAATCGCAGCCAGCATATCGAGCGCCTCCCGGTCGGAAAGCGTGAGCGGCAAGCTCAACTCCACCAGGCGAACGATATAGCGAAAGAACGACGCGTTGCCGACGGTATACGAACCGGCCGGCGACGCGACGTTGACATGCACCAGGTCGATCTCCGGCTCTCCCCGGCGCGTGCTCATACGTTGGTTATCGGGAAAGTTCGAATGGAATCCCCAGCTCCCCGGCGAGTTTCTCGAGACCCTGCCAGACCTTAGCGTGCACCGGAACGCCGTCGCGCCGGGTTGCAAGGGTCTTTTCGTACTCGATTTCGCCTGCGACGTAGATGCGGTCCGCCCCCGGGACCCGTTGGCTTTCTTTGAAATACCGCAATTCGCGATCCATATCTGCCTTGAACTGCTCCACGTCGCGGAATGCATCGACGCGGAACGCCCCAAACCAGTGCGAGATCGCACCCTCTTTGGCTTCGCTGATATTCGGGAGGGTCGGGCCGAAAGCCCCGCCCGAGAGCACGCCGCACAGAATATCGACCAAGAGTCCGAGCCCGTAGCCCTTGTGCCCCGAGTGATCCGTTCCAAATCCGCCCAGTGGGAGCAGCGCGCCGCGCAACGCGGCATCGGGATCCACGGTCATCTCGCCGTGCTCGTCGATCGCCCAGCCGTCTTTGAGCGGAAGACCCTTACGCTTGTACACCTCGAGCTTGCCCTTGGGGACGGTCGTCGTCGCGAAATCGAGTACGAACGCCGGCTCTTTGCCCGCCGGGATCGCAAACGCAAGCGGATTGGTGCCCAGGAGCACGTCTCTGCCGAACGTCGGCGCGCCGTACTTGACCGAGTTCGTCGAGGCCATGCCGATCATATCGTGCTCGAGCGCCATCATCGCGTAGTATCCCGCGATGCCATAGTGGTTGGAGTTACGCACCGCACCGAACGCCGAGCCGTGCTTTTTGGCCTTTTCGAGCACCTTCTGCATGGCGAGCTTGCCGGCCGGGTGCCCGAGCCCGTTGTCGGCATCGTAGAGCACCGTCGTTTCGGTTTCACGCACGATCTCGTAGTTGGGCTTCGCCTTCATCAGACCGTTGCAAAGACGCGCGACGTAATACGAATCCAGGCGCGCGACGCCGTGCGACTCCACGCCGCGCATATCGGCGGCAACTAGAACGTCGCCGACGACCTCAGCTTGATCCCGCGCGACGCCGACCTTTTCAAGGACGGTAGCGACGAAGGCTTTGAGCTTCGGTTCGGTCGAGAGCGCATATTCGCTGGTCACGGTGTCAGCCACGGCAAGAAACCTCCAGATAAGGGTGCGACGCAACATCTTCGCGCGGAAGAAGTTGCGCTCATGCAGGGCGAATGGTCGGTCGCATGATCGAGGCCAGCGAACCCGGCTTCTCCGGCGCCGATATTCCATCGGCGGCAGTCTACGATGCATGCGTCCGATGCGGGCTGTGCCTGCCGACCTGCCCGACGTACCTAGAGACTATGACAGAAACCTCGGGACCTCGCGGCAGAATTAGTCTGATCAAAGCGGTCGCCGAAGGGGAGCTCCCGCTGCTCAGCCCCGGCTTCGTCGAGCAGATGTCCCAGTGCTTGGATTGCCGGGCGTGCGAAGCGGCCTGCCCTTCGGGGGTCCGCTACGGCTCGCTGCTCGAGCGATCGCGTTCCCAAATAGAGACTGCGGTGGCTCCGACGCGCTCCGCCCCTCAAGGCGCGCTGCGCCGTTTTGCCCTGCGCACCCTGTTCTCGAATCTTGCGACCATGCGTTTCGCAGCGAGGCTCCTGCGATGGGCCCAACGCAGCGGCGTGATGTGGATCGCCGAACGCACCGGATTTCGGGACGCGGCCGCACTCGCGCCTCGGATCCCAAATCGATTCTTCGTCGCGAACGACCAGCGCTTTGAAGCGCGGCCGTCACTCGGCGTCGCGTTTCTGCACACCGGCTGCGTCATGCACGTTGCTTTTCCCAACGTCCACGAGGCGAGCGTTCGGATGCTGCGCCGCGCCGGGCTCACGGTCACGGTGCCGCGTTCCCAGGGCTGCTGCGGCGCGATCGCCGTGCACACCGGGCAGATGGAGTTCGGGCGCGAACTCGCAAAGCACAACATCGAGGCCTTCGAACACAGCGGAGCGGATGTTTACGTCGTCAACGCGGCGGGTTGCGGAAGCGCGCTCAAAGAGTACGGCGACCTCTTCGCGGACGATCCGCAGTGGCAAGCGCGCGCCGAACGCTTCTCGTCGCGCGTACGCGATATTACCGAAGTGCTCGATGCGATGCAACTCGATTCGCACATCGGGCGCATCGATGCCGTCGTCACCTATCAAGAGCCGTGCCATCTGGTCCACGCGCAGCGCGTAAGCGCCGCACCCCGCCGGCTGCTCGCGCAGATCCCCGGATTAACGTTGCGCGAGATGGACGAAAGTGCCGTCTGTTGCGGCAGCGCGGGCATTTATAATCTCACGCAACCGGAGATGGCCGGGCGCCTGCAGCGACGCAAGGTCGGCCATATCGTAGAAACGGCCGCGACCATCGTCGCGACCGCTAATCCGGGATGTGCCTTACAGGTTGCAGCCGGGCTCCGCGAACGCGGCGACGACGTACGCGTCGCACACGTCGTCGAGTTGCTCGACGAAGCCTATGCGAACTACAACGCTGCGGCTACGCGCGCGTGATCGCCTAACGCGTCGGCGCGGCTATGGTATACCGGCAAGACGCGGATCAGGCCGGTGATGTTCAACAGGCGCAAGATCGGTCCGTCGCTCACGACCAAGCGTAGCGTGCCGTGGTTTTCGAGCGCGCGGCGGTGCGCGCCGATGAGCGCACCTAGGCCGGTTGAATCGAGAAATTCGATCTGCGTGAGATCGACGACGATCTCGTGTTTGCCGTTCGCGGCCGCTTCGGTAAGCGCGGCGCGCACCGAAGGCGACGTTGCGATATCCAAGCTTCCGCGCAGCGCGTACACCAAGGCTTCGCCGTGGTTCTCCGATTTGATATCGATGCTCAGTTCATCGTGGGGCATGAGGTCTGTAATCTCCTAACCGTGGTACTCGCGCCAAAGGGATATGAGGCCGTCCTCGCGCCGGACGAGCGCACAACCCGCGCGTTCTCGCCAGTCGCCGGGACGGCCTTTTATGGAGAAGCGATACGCGACGGCCGCGCGATCATCCTCGGCCACGATCTCGTCGATTTCGATTCTCCAGGCCGGACCATCCCGGAAGAATCGCTGAAAATGCTCCAGTATGGCCTCGCGTCCCTCGATCGCGGGCCGGCCCGATTCGGCGTAGACACCCTCGATCGCGAAGAACGCCGACGCGCGCAGGGCGTCGTTCGTCTGCCACGCTCCGACCAGTTCTTCGATCAGTTCGCGCACGGTCACGATCGAAAGATCCCCGCGTCGCCATCGAAGCGCAGGCGCAGATCGGGCGTCAGGTGTACCCCGCCGATCCAACGGTCGGCGCTGCCGCCCTCCGCCAGCCAGTCGGCGTCGCCGCCTAGGACCCGGCGCCCGAGCGCGGTGGTCGCGGTAAGGCCGTCAGCCCCTTCGATCAACGGCGCGGGGCGGCTCCGCAAATCATCCAGCACCGCGTAAAAGTTCGCATCCCCGAAAAACGCGGCCTCTTCTCGCCCTTGGGCGCGCACGAAAAGCTCGTCGGCCTTGAGCGCCGGCCCCTGCGCGACCGCGGCAAGCGCTTGCCGCTGCGAGCGCGAGAGCCCGTCGGCCGGGCCTGGATACTCCTCACACAGACGGCGCAGCGCCGCCCGCATAAACGGTAATCCGTGAAAATCGATGTGCGTATGCGCGAGCAGCGCTTCGGGATCGGTTGCGGTGAACGCATCCCACCCGCGTTTTGCGGCCGAGATGATGCCGTTCGTCACGGTCTTGCGGCGCGGATAGAGTGCCGAAAGTTCGTCTACGGTCAGCGACCCGAGATATGCATCGCTCTGCACCAGAGAGATTTTCCCCGGTTCCAGATCGAGCGCATCGAGAATCACAAGGATTTGAAGAATGTGGAGTTGGTCGAAGAGATCGTGTTCGAACCACAATACCACCTCCTCGTACGTGGGCGCCCGCGCGATGGCCGCATCGCGCGCGGAAAATTCATGGAAGAGTTTAATCGCGTTTCCATATCCGCGCGAAGCCGCATATTGCGCGCGCACGCGGCTCAATTCAGCCAGCGATAGCGCCGCCGGAACGGGGCCTTCGTACAAGGCATCCCGCCACGCAACGTGCGTCCCGACGATACCCGCTTTTTTGAAGAGATGCAGGACGGCATCGCCGTTCGTGACGTGTAGCTTCAACGGGGCGGAAGGTGCGGGTGATGGTTCGGGAACGGCGGCGGCGTATAGTGCGGCAGCGGGTGCTCGCGCAGCATCTGCATCGCGGTGCGGACGGCCGCCTCAAGTTGCGGATCGTGGCCTTCGCGGACGAGTTTGGGGTCTTGCTGCACCTCGACGTTCGGCGATATGCCGTGGCCTTCAACCTCCCAATGTCCGTGGAGGCCGCCGATGGCTACGCGCGGCGCCATGACGCCCCCGCCATCCATCAGCGGCGGGTAACCGCCGATGCCGACCAACCCGCCCCACGTGCGCACGCCGACGAGCGGGCCGAGCCCCGCCTTCTTAAAGAGCCACGGCATCGCATCACCGCCCGAGCCCGCGTACTGGTTGATCACCATGACTTTCGGGCCGAAGATGGCGAGCGGTGGATCCAGGTAGGTGCGTCCGTCGCGGCCCTTGAGGATCGCATCGGCTTTGCGGCTTAGCACGTCGATGACGTAATCGGCGATCTGCCCGCCGTGATTGTAACGCTCGTCGAGGATGACGCCCTCACGATCGACCTGCGCGAAAAAGTAGCGGTTGAAGTTCGTAAACCCGCCGTACTCCGTATCGGGCATGTACACATACGCGAGCTTTCCACCGCTCAAGCGACTGACTAGCCGGCGATTATGTTCGATCCAGGCGAGGTTGCGCAGAGCGAATTCGCTCGCAACTGGAACGACCGTGACGTCGTGCGCTCCGGTTCCGTTCGGATTCGGGCCCACCTCGATCGTGGTCTGCTTGCCGGCGGTCTCTTCAAAGTACGAGTACACTTCTTTATCGGCGTGGACCGGTTTGCCGTTGACGGCGAGCAGGTAGTCACCGACGCGCACGTCGACGCCGGGCTGCGTGAGCGGCGCCCGCAACTGCGGGTTCCAATTTTCACCGTTGTAGATTTTCGCGAAACGGAAGCGATTGTCGGACACCGTGTAGTCGGCGCCGAGCATCCCGGTAGAGACTTGCCGCATCGTCGGAGCGCCGCTGCCGTACACCCAGAGGTGACCGACCGAGAGATAGCTGATCATCTCGTGGGTGAGATAGGTAAAATCGTCGCGCGACGCAAGCCCAGGAAGAAATACCGCAAAACGCTTTTCCGCGGCCGCGATATCGAGCCCGTGATAGTGTGGATCGTAGAAGAAATCACGTTCGATGCGCCAGGTCTCGCGATACATTTGCGCCCACTCTTCGCGCGGTATCGAATAGACTTCCATCGCCGCGGTATTCAGCGCGCCTTGGCCGGGCTTCGCCGCAGCCGCGGTCGGCACGATCGACCAACTCTTCCCGCGACCGACGAGCATCTTCTTCCCATCGAACGTCACGCTGAAATCGGAGACGCCCGACGCGAGCGGAACGACCTTGCGCGAGGCCGTATCGAAGCGTAACACGCTCATGGTCGGAGCGCTGGGATCGACGCTGGCTAGAGGCGCTTCGCCCAGCAGAATCGCGCCGGCGGTTCCCGCTTCGAGTTGCACGTAATTTGCGTCGGGAATCGGCAACGCAACGATGCGTTGCAGGATACCGGCAAAATCGATGGGCGCGGTTGCGTGCGAGGGGGCAGGCTTCGCGGCCGCACCCGAAGCCTTCGGTTTGGGAGCGGGCTCCTCGGAGGCGGCCTCATCGGCCGTCAGCGGAGCCACGGGCGATGCGGTATCCGCGTGGAGTACCGCGACGTAAACGCTGCTCGAGGTCGGCCGCTGATCGCTCTCCATGTCGAGCCCGTAACTTGAGAATCCGGTGTTGGTGCTCGAAAGAAAATAGAGATACTTGCCGGATTTATCGAAGGCCGGATTGGTCGCGTCGCTCATACCGTCGGTGATTTGGTACGAGCGCCCGTCGCGCGTGTCGTAGACGAAGATCGCATGCAGAAAGCTCGGCAACTGTTTCGTATACGCCACGTAGCGGCTGTCGGGCGACCACGAGCCCTGGAACGGGTTGGGCGAGAACGATTCGTAAGGCTGTTCCGCCATCTTCACCGCGTGCGGATGCGCTGCCGCAATATCGATGTAGTACAGGCCGAGATGTTTATCCGCGTAGGCGATCTTGGTGCTGTCCGGCGACCACGTCGGCGAATAATAGAATGAGGGGGTGGGAGCCAGCGTAAACACGCGATCCGGCTTGAGGCCGAGCTGGTCTTTGACGTGGAGCGTGTATTCGCCCGACGCATCGGAGAAATAGGCGATCCACTTGCCGTTGGGCGACCACGCCGGGTCGCGCTCTTCGACGGCGGGCGTCGCGGTGATGTTACGAACGTCGCCGTGCTCGGCGGGGACGGTGAGGATATCGCCGTGCGCCTCGAACACGGCGCGCACGCCGGTCGGCGAAATGGCCGCGTTCTGAATCTGGGTCCCTACCGAAATCCAATGCGGGCGCACTTGCGGCATATCGGCCGCGACGCGAATCGGAATCGCACGATCGGTATGCGTCGCGGGATCGTACGTGTGAATCGCATCGAACTGCGAGTAGACGATCGTCCCGTCGTTGGCTGATGCCGAGACGACATCGAAGCCGTGCTGATTCGAAACGAGCCGGCGCACCGCATGGCTTTGCGTATCGTAGGCATAGAGCGTGTATGGGCCCTGGCGATCGGAGAGGAAGTAGATCGTCTTTCCGATCCACATCGGGTCGCGATCGTTCGAGTTGTTGCGCGGGATTTTGACGATCGAGGAGTCGGCCAGATCGGCAATCCAGATCGGCGTGGTTTGGCCGCCTCGGTAACCTTGCCAAAACGGCTCCCACTGCGCGTTCGGAACGTATGCAAGGTGCGTGCCGTCGGGCGAGTACGAACCGACCTGGGCGTCCGGTAGCGGCAGTTCGGTTGCGATACCGCCGTTGCGCGAAATGGTATAGAGCTGGTTGGAATCGTTGCTGCTGTTGCGATTGGAGCGGAACAGAATCTTGCTGCCGTCGCGCGTCCAGCCGACGACGATATCCGGGTCCGGATGGTACGTCAGGCGGCGCGGTTCGCCACCGCTCGACGGGACCGCGTACACGTCGGTGTTGCCGTTGTAGTTGGCGCTAAAGGCAATCGTCGAACCGTCGGGCGAGAAAAACGGCGCGCTCGCAAGCCCGTATCCGGTCACGACCCGGCGCGCTTCGCCACCACCGCGACCCACGGTCCAAATATCGCCGCCATACACGAACGCGATCTGCGTTCGGCTCACCGTGGGCGATTGCAGGATCAACGGCGGCGCGGCCGCCATCGCGGGGAGTACCGCTGCTGCGGCGAGCGTACAAGCCATTACGAGCGAGCGCAAAAACACCATCCCACGCCGTTAAGCCAGCGCCCAGTCGTTACCTCCTCCGCGGCAGGCTGTGGCGAGGTGCTCGCGTCCGGTCACAGAACCCCCCGTGCCATGGCGGCCGTTTCGGATTTTATCGCGATTGTCGGTGAGCGAAACACGATCACCGAGGGCAGCGAGCTGCGGACGTATGAGGCCGATGGGTTGCCGGGCTTTCGCGTGCGCCCCGCCGTCGTGGTCTTGCCCGAAACGACCGAACAGGTCGCGGCCTGCGTGCGCCTTGCGCGGACGCTGGGCATGCCGATCGTTCCGCGCGGCTCCGGGACGGGGCTCTCGGGCGGCGCGCTACCGGTTGAAGGATGCGTGGTGATCGGTCTCTCGCGCATGAAGGCCATCCTTGAGGTTGATCTCCCCAATCGGCGCATGCGCGTGCAACCCGGCGTCATCAATCTCAATATCTCGCGGCATCTCGCCGCGGCCGGTTATTACTACGCACCCGATCCGTCCTCGCAGAGCGTCTGCTCGATCGGCGGAAACGTCGCCGAGAACTCGGGCGGCGCGCATTGCCTCAAGTATGGGTTCACCGTGAATCACGCCGTCGGCGCGACCATCGTCACGGCCGAAGGCGAGATCGTCTCGGTCGGCGCGCACGGTGGCGAGCCCGACGCGCTGGGTTACGATCTCATGGGCGTCTTCGTCGGGAGTGAGGGACTCCTCGGCATCGTCACCGAGGTCGTCGTCAGAATTTTGCGCACGCCGCATGCCACCCGCACGATCTTTGCCACCTTCCCGACCACAGACGAAGCGGGAGCTGCCGTCTCGGCCATCATTTCGGCGGGGATCGTGCCGGCTGCGATCGAGATGATGGACCAACTTGCGATCGAAGCGATCGTCGCCGCCACGCGCGTCGATTGGCCGCTCGACGTCGGGGCCGCGCTGCTGATGGATGTCGACGGCGTGGTCGCGGAAGTCGAGCATACTGGCGATGCCGCCATTGCCGCGTTGCGCGCGGCGGGTGCGATCGAAATCCGTTCTCCGCGCGACGACGGCGAACGAGCGTTGATGTGGAAGGGCCGCAAGGGCGCGTTCGCTGCCATGGGCCGGATCTCGCCGAATTACTACGTGCAGGACGGCGTCATCCCGCGCAAAGAGATCGTGCCGGTACTCCGCGACATCGCGCGGCTCGCCTCGGAGGCAGGGTTGCGCGTGGCGAACGTCTTTCACGCGGGCGACGGCAATCTTCATCCCCTGATTCTGTACGATGGACGCATCCCGGGACAAGAGGCGTTGGCCGAGCACGTCGGCGGCGAGATTCTCAAGACGTGCATCCGTTACGGCGGTTCGATTACGGGCGAACACGGCGTCGGCTTCGACAAGGCCGCCTATATGGGTGATCTCTTTACCGAGGACGATCTTGCGACGATGCAATTCGTCCGCTGCGCCTTCGATCGCGACGTCATCTTCAATCCCAACAAAGTCTTCCCGACGCCGCGTCTTTGCGGCGACCGGCCGGGTGTGTATCACCCGCACGCGACCGAACTCGCCGAAGTAGCCGGGCGCGGATGAGGATCGCCGGAGTCGAACCGCGCAACGTCGTCACCCCCTCCGGCATCGGCGAGCTTGCGGCCGTCGTACGCGACCTCTACGCAGACGGGAAGCCGTTTGCGTTTGTGGGCGGCGGCACCGAACTCGAGCTGGGGAATGCACCGCGGGGGCTGGATACGGTCGTCGCAACGACTGGCTGCAACCGCGTGATCGACTACGCGCCCGAGGATCAGACGATCACCGTAGAAGCCGGCATGACGTTCGCCGCGGTTTGCGCCGTACTTGCCGAACATCACCAATTCTTAGCGCTCGACGTACCCGACCCCGAACGCACGACGATCGGAGGCGCAATCGCGACGAATGCCTACGGTCGGCGACGCTTGCGCTTCGGCTCGATCAAGGACAACATCGTCGGCATCGCAATCGTGCGCCCCGACGGCGTCACCGCTCGCGGCGGGGGTAAGGTCGTCAAGAACGTCGCGGGCTTCGATATCCCCAAGCTGATGGTCGGCGCGCTCGGGACGCTCGGCGCCGTTGTCAGCGCGACCTTTCGCGTGCACCCGCGCAGCGAATACGGCGCTACCATCGCCCTTCGCAAACTTACCGCCGGCGACGTTCTGCGCGTCTGCGCGGAAATCGTCAACGCCGCCCTCGTGCCGACCTCGATCGTCGCGTTCGACGACGGCGGCGAGCGTTACGATTGCGTCGTCGCGTTCGACGGTTTTCGCGGCGGCGTCGACGAGCAAGTCCGTTCGATGACCGACATTGCGGAGCGCTTGCATTTCGATGCGTCACAGCCCTCGCCCGCCGAGCTCGATCTTCTGGAGGCGCGCGAACGAAGCGCGCGTTGCGAAGCTCCCTGGCGCGTACAACTCGGTGCGGCACCCACGAAGCTCGCCGGCTTTCTTGCCCAGAACGACATGGCCGGCATCCGCCGCATCTATTATCCGGCAATCGGCTCTGCGATCCTGACCGGGAACGATATGAGCGCCGCAACCGTCGAACGCTGGCGCAGCGATCTCGACGCCGGCACTGTCGTGGTAGCCGCGATGCCGCTCGATGCACGCGGTGCGGTAGACGCCTGGGGCGCCCCGCCGCCGTCCTGGCCGATCATGCGTCAACTCAAAACGAACTTCGATCCCAAGGGCCTGTGCAATCCGGGCCGCTTCGTCGGAGGCATCTAGTGCACACTCCCGGCGAAACGCGCGATATGAACGACCTGATCGCCGATTGCGTACACTGCGGATTCTGTTTGCCGGCTTGTCCGACGTACCGGTCGTGGGGCAACGAGATGGATTCGCCGCGCGGACGCATCGATTTGATGAAGGGCCTGCAAGAGGGAGTGATCGCGCTCGATGCGACGGTTACAGAGCACTTCGATCGCTGCCTGGGATGCATGGGCTGCGTCACCGCGTGCCCATCGGGCGTGCGCTACGATCTGTTGATCGAAGCCCAACGCGCGAAGCTCGAACCGATCGCGCCGCGAACGCCGTTCGATCGCCTCTTCCGCTCGATGATCTTTGCGCTCTTTCCGTATCCCGGGCGGCTGCGCGTGCTCGCGATACCGCTCTCGCTCTACGCGAAGAGCGGATTACAGTCGGTCGTGCGCCGGAGCGGCCTGCTCGAACGATTGCCCGCGCGGTTTCGCCAGCTCGAAGCCCTGGCGCCTCCCGTCACGCTGCGCGACACGGAGCCGTCGCTCCCTGCGCTGACGCGCGCGACGACACCTGCCATGCGCGGTCGCGTCGCGCTTGTCGCTGGCTGCGTGCAGCGCACCTTCTTCCCCAACGTCAACGCCGCGACGATCCGCGTATTGGCGGCCGAGGGATACGACGTTGTCGTGCCGCAGGGACAGGGTTGCTGCGGCGCGCTCTCGCTCCACTCGGGACGCGATATCGAGGCCAAGCGCTTTGCGCGCTCGTTGATCGAGCGCTTCGAGCACGAGCGCTTCGACGCCATCATCATCAACGCGGCCGGCTGCGGTTCGACCCTCAAACAATACGGCGAACTCTTTGCGGATGACCCGGCGTTTCGCGAACGCGCCGAAGCCTTCGCGCTGCGCGTGCGCGATATCAACGAGTTTCTCGGAGGCATCGAGCCGCTAGCCGTGCGGCACCCGATCCACAAGCGCGTAGCCTATCACGACGCCTGCCATCTCGCGCACGCCCAGCGCATCCGCGAACAGCCGCGCGCGCTCCTAGCGGGCATTCCGGGCCTGCAACTGCTTGAAGTGCCCGACGGCGACCAATGTTGCGGCAGCGCCGGAACGTACAACCTCTTCGAGCCCGAATCGGCACGCGAGATCGGCGAACGCAAGGTGGACAACGTGCTCTCCGTTGCCCCCGATCTCATCGCCAGCGCAAACTCCGGATGCGCCCTCCAAATGCAGTCGATCCTCCGAAGCCGCGGCGCGGCGTTACCGGCGGCCCACCCCATCGAAATCCTCGACGCCTCAATCGCAGGCCGCGACATTTGAAGGAGGGTGAGGGTGGGGCCGACATGAACGCTTGCCGGCATGCCAGACCGGCGAGCGTTCCTTCAAAGTATCGCGGGCGCTGCCGCCATCGGCACCAGCGGGATCGGTTTGCTCGCCGCAGCCGCTCGGCTGCCATGGGCGGCGCTCGCGCGCCGGCTCTCAGGGAGGCTCGTGCTCCCCGGCGACCGCGGATACACGGAGATTTCACTTCCGAATAATCTGCGCTACTCGGCGGTTCGCCCCGCGGGCATTGCGTTGTGTAAGAACGCGAACGATGTCAGCGCATCGATTCTATGGGCGCGAGAGCATGGCGTCCCGCTCGTCGCTCGCTCCGGCGGGCATTCGTATGCGGGCTACTCTACGACACCCGGCTTGATGATCGACGTGCGCCACATCAACGCTATATCGTTCGACGAGCATACAGGCGTAGCGAGCGTCGGTGGAGGCGCGCGGAACGCCGGGCTGTCGGCGTACTTCAGCAACCGCAATCTTGCCATTACCCACGGCCGCTGCCCCGGCGTCGGCGTTGCGGGTTTCGTACTCGGCGGCGGGATCGGCTTCAACATGCGCGCCCACGGGCTTGGCTGCGATCAACTCGTTGCAACCGAGATCGTCACCGCCGACGGGATGATTC
>DATKQG010000080.1 GCA_035532835.1 Candidatus Dormiibacterota bacterium | reverse complement strand
ATCTTTAGCTCGATATGGGGATGTACGCGCCCAACCGTACCGGTGCGCTTCTCAAGCGGATCGTCCACCGAAGTTTGAGTTGAAACCGGCGAAGTCTCCGTCATCCCATAGCAGATGGTGACCTCCGGCATGTGCAACTCGGTTTGCACGCGTTTCATGATTTCAACCGGACACGGCGAGCCGGCCATGATGCCGGTACGCAGCGTACTGCAATCGTACTCGTGCAGGTTCGGTAACGCTAGTTCCGCGATGAACATCGTCGGAACGCCGTAGAGCGACGTGCATCGCTCGCGTTCCACGGCCTCCATCGTGAGCGCCGCATCAAACGAGTAATTAGGAATCACGATCGTCGCGCCGTGGGTGACGATCGCAAGGTTGCCGAGCACCATCCCGAAGCAGTGATAGAACGGCACGGGAACGCAGACGCGGTCGGCCTCCGTATAGCGGCAGCCTTCGCCTATGAAAAAACCGTTGTTGAGAATGTTGTGGTGCGAAAGCGTCGCGCCTTTTGGAAATCCGGTCGTCCCCGAAGTGTACTGAATGTTGATCGCTTCGTCGAATTGGGTGAGCGCGAGCCGTTCGGCAAGAGCGGCTTCAGAAACGTTGGAGGCTCCCTCGAGCAACTGTTCCCAGTGCATCGACCCATCGATCGGCGGCTCGACCGCGTCGTTACCGATCCACACGATCGTGCGTAGCTCGGGTAGCGCGTGGCGAAGCTCGCGCAAGATTTCCGCGAATTCGCTCGTCTTGTAGCGAACTTGCGCGAGCAAGACGCTCACGCCGCTCTGTTGCAAAGCGAAGGAAGCTTCGGTGGTGCGATACGCGGGGTTGATATTGACCAATATGGCGCCGATTTTCGGCGTGGCGAATTGCGCGATCACCCATTCCACGCAGTTGGTCGACCAGATTCCGACGCGGTCGCCATGCCGCACGCCTAGCGCCATTAGCCCACGCGCGAAGCGGTCGGTTGCCTCGCGCAGCTCGCGATAACTGAGGCGAGTTCCTTGCTGCACCGATACGAGCGCATCCCGATCGGCAGCGGCTAACGCAACGCGGTCGAACATGGCCCCGATGCTTTCGCCGATCAGCGGGGATGCGTGCGCACCGTGCGCGTAACTTTGCTCCATAGTGTACGACGCTATGTGCGCCCGGCGCGAATCCCCTGCTTGGTGTGCCAGCGGGGAGCGGCCCCGTCGACGCGAAGGGCTCCGAGGTGACATACGTGCGAATGGAATGCTTGCCTTCATGCGGCGAGTAGTTTTCAATCGATTGATGCTCGGCGCTGCAGCGGCGGGCTCACTGGGAGCTTGCTCGGCTTCGCAAGACCCGGCGCCGCAGACGGCCCCGCTTGGGGCGGCGCCTTCGTTCGACGATGCGCGTAGCCGCATTGCGGCCTCCATCGCGCGCGATGCCGCCGATCCCCGGATCGAGCGAGCCGCACTCCCGCGACTGTACGACCACGGCAAGCGCGTCGGGCGCGCCGTCGTGCTGTTGCATGGATTTACCAATTGTCCGCAACAGTTCGACGAACTCGCGCGGATGTTGCACGCTCGCGGAGCAAACGTCTACGTTCCGCGCCTTCCCCTGCACGGGCACAAGAACCGCCTAACGCGCGCGTTGGCGAATCTCACCGTAACCGATTTGGTGCGCTGCGCGCAGGAAACGTATGGCGATGCGCGCGGCTTGGGCGAAACCGTCGCCGTGATGGGGCTCTCGCTGGGCGGTACGATGGCGCTCTGGCTCGCGCAGACCCAGCCGGTCGACGTAGTGGTGCCGATCTCGCCTTTTTTAATGCCGATCGCGATACCAGAATGGTTCGGAAATATTGCCATGCGTGCGCTCGACACGATCCCGGATATGTACTGGTGGTGGGACCCGCGCATCAAGGCCGCATCGCTACCGCCTTACGCCTACCCCGGTTTCCCGACGCACGCACTGGCGAAAATCGTTTTTCTGGGCGACGTCGTGCTCCAAGACGCGCACCGCGCCGCGCCGCTTGCTCGCAAGTGTACCTTCGTGATCAACGCGAACGAAAGCGCGGTGAACGATACGGTGACGGCCGGCCTCTTCGCGCGGTGGAACCAGTACGGAGCTCGCTATCGCTACGATATTTTGCGCGATCTCGGCGAACCGCGACACGATATCATCGATCCGACGACATTTCCGCAAGCGCGCGCCTTGGTCTATCCGACGCTTGAGAGACTCGCGCTGACGTAATGAGCATGCTCGCGCATTATCCGTCGCTCTCGGTAGAGTTCGGAGCGGTGTTGGTATTGGTCGCGGCGTTGTTGGCGCGCGTGCTATTACGGCGCTTCGGCGTGCCGTCGATCATCACGCTGCTCGCCTTTGGCCTCGCCGCCGGCCCGAGCGGTCTCGGCTTTTTGAAAATCGACCTTACACAGCCCGGAACGCGCGCGCTGCTCTCGCTTGCGGTGGTCGTCGTGCTTTTTGAGGCGACCCTTCGCATCGATCTGCGCAACATGCCCCGATGGACGATCGGACTTTTGGCATTGGTGGGGCCGGCTCTGACGCTGGCGTTGCTGCCGATCGTCGGCCGGCACTACGGGCTTACGAAGTTGGTCGCGGTGATGGTTGCGGCAGTTTGCGTCGTTACCGGACCGACCGTTACCGGGCCGTTGCTCGCGCGTCTGCGCTTGCGCATCGGGCTCTCGCATTTGCTCGAAACCGAAGGGCTCGTCCTCGATGCGATCGGCGTCATCATTGCGGCTGCGGTCTTTGCATCGTTCACGTCGCGCATCGGCGCGCCGCTCGCCAACGCGGTTCAAGCCACGCTGCGGATCGGGGCGGGCGTGGTCGTAGGCGTGCTGCTGGGATTCCTGGGGCAGCGTACGATGGGGTTCGCTACGCGGTCCTCGAGCGATATCAGCAAGATCTACGTGCTGCTCATCGGCTTCTCGGCCTACGCGATCGCCGAACTGGTCTCGCACGAAAGCGGCCTGGTCGGCGTGGTGGCTTGCGGCATGGTCATGGATTTAAAGACGCTCCCGCACGAACGCTTGTTACGTTCGTTCAAAGAAGATCTTTCGATGCTCGCCCTATCGACCGTGTTCGTGCTGCTCGCTTCGCAGATCGAGCTCGGCCAACTCGGCGCGCTGGTCGTGCCCGCGCTTGCCATCGTTGCCGCGTTAGTGGCATTCCGCATCATCACGGTGTTGGCCGCCACCCAGACCGGCGCGTATACCTGGCCGGAACGCGTGCTGATGATGACGATCTTCCCCCGGGGTATCGTTGCCGTCTCGCTCGCCACGTACTACGCGACGCAGTTGCCGGCGTGGGGCTTGCGGGGTGGCGGCGTGCTTGCGGGCGTGCTGTTTTTGGTCATCATGACCACGATCGTGCTTTCGACCGCCAGCGCGATCCTCGTAACTCGCATCTTCGGGTTGCAGATGCCGTCGATGATCATCGCAGGCATCTCGCCCGCGACGCTCGATGCGGCGCGCGGATTGATCGAGCGCGGACATCGCGCGCTGCTCGTCGATCGCGAAGAGCGCGCGGTTCTCTTCGCCCGCGCGAGCGATCTTGAAGCCGAACTGGCCGAGAACTCGGCGCAGATCGTATCGCTCGCGCGCGAACGCGGCGCGCGATGCGTGATCCTCTCCGCCGCATCGGGGTGGGAGGATCTGCGAAAGCGTCTTCCGGCGTCGGTGGAGATTCGTCCGTTAGGCAGCGGGGAAACGGCGGGATTTGCCGCATGGGAAGCAACATGACGATCCGAAAAATTGCCGTAACCGGAGCTAACGGAACGATCGGCGCGCGCCTTTGCGCCGATCTCGCGGCCGACCACACGCTCGTACGCATCGATCGCGAGGACGCCGATGTGTGTGCCGATATTCGCGATGCCGAAGCGATGAACGCCGCCCTGCGCGGCTGCGACGCCGTCGTCCATCTGGCCGGAGTGGTCGCCGTCGATGCCGCCTGGGACGACGTCTATACGACCAATATCGGCGGCACGTACACGGTGTTCGAAGCGGCCCGCCTCAACGGCGTCAAGCACGTGGTGTTTGCCAGCTCCAACCACGCGGTCGGTATGAACGAAGTGCGCAACGTCCCGCACATCTACGAGCCGGGCTTCGGACGCGTCGTCGGTGTCGAGGATCCATACCGGCCCGACGGTCTTTACGGCGTCTGGAAAGCCTTCGGCGAGGTGTTGGGCCGATATTACAGCGATGCGTTCGGCTTAAACGTCGCGTGCGTGCGCATCGGGTCCATTACGGCGGCCGACGATCCGGCCGACGAAAGCGTTCGCGCATCGTCCGGTTGGCTCGGGCTCACCGACGAGCAGAAGTTCAAGCGCTACGCTGCGACGTGGATGTCGCAGCGCGATTTCGCGCGTCTGGTGCGCTGCATCCTGGCCCGGGACGTGCCGTACGCGGTCGTATACGGCGTCGGCGACAACGCGACGCGTTTCTGGGATCTTGAGGCCGGTCGCGCGATCTACGGTTTCTGGCCGCAGGACGGCGTCAAACCGAACGGCTGAGGCGTTCCCGGCCGTGGGGAGCGCCGAGGTCCTGTAGGGGGCCGATCGGTACGATGCGGGTCGGGTTGATGTCGTCGTGCGTGTAGTAGTAATGGCGTTTGATGTGATCGAAGTTGACCGTGTGCGCCACACCCGGAATTTGATAGAGATCGCGTAGGTAGCCGAAGAGGTTCGGATAGTCCGCAATCCGGCGCAGGTTGCATTTGAAATGTCCGAAGTACACCGCATCGAAGCGGATGAGCGTGACGAAAAGCCGCCAGTCCGTCTCAACCGGTAGCGCGCCGAAGAGGTAGCGCGAATCGGCCAGCCGTGCCTCTAACGCGTCGAGCGTATCGAACACCCGGTAGGCGGCGCGTTCGTAGGCCGCCTGCGACGTTGCAAACCCGGCTCGATACACGCCGTCGTTCACGGTCGCATAGATCGTTTCGTTCAAGCGCTCGATCTCGTCGCGGAATGGAGCCGGGTAGAGATCGCGCGCGCGATTGCTCAACGCGGTGAACTCGGTCTCGAACATGCGCATGATGTCGTCGTCCGAGTTGCTCACGATGCGCTCGCTTTGCGTATTCCACAAGACCGGGACGGTAATGCGCCCGCGATAGTGCGGGTCGTTGGCATCGTACGCCTCGCGCAGATACCGAAAGCCGTTGATGGGATCGGGTGAGAATCCGGGGCCGTCTCCGAACTCCCAGCCGTGTTCGTCATCGCGAATCGGATTCACGACGGTCATACCGACGGCGCTTTGTAATCCCAGTAATTCGCGCACGATGATGGTGCGATGCGCCCACGGGCACGCGAGCGAGACGTACAGATGGTAGCGTCCGGCTACGACGGGATACGGGGTACTCCCGTCGGCGCGCACCCAGTCGCGAAATGCGTCTTGTTGCCGCACGAAGCTCCCATCGTCGTGTTGCTCGTCGGGGAATTGCGCCTGCACGGTACTCACATATCTCGGAACCGCCGATGTTGCCGAGCGGTTTCGTGAAGCCTGTGCGCGGGCGCAGAGGAGTCGTCTGCGACCGAGGCGCATCGAGCCCGAGAACTTGACGCTATGGGAGAAATACTGGCTCGATGAGGGGTTTCATTCTCGGTATCGTACTAACGCTTGCCGTGTCGGTCGGCGGAGCGTACGCGGCCGTATCGCAAGGCTGGGTTCCGGCCAACGCCGACTCACCCCCGTCGCGTCTTGAAGCGTGGGCTGCTCGGAAATCGCTCCACATGACCCTCGATCGCGAAGCGCCCCGCACGCCCGATCCGGTCGCCCTAACCGACGCGAACCTGATCGCCGGGATCAAACTCTACGGCGCGAACTGCGCCGCCTGTCACGGCGTCGCCAACGGCATGGCCTCCAACATCGCGGTCGGGCTCTACCAGCACGCTCCGCAACTCGGGCAACACGGCGTAACCGACGACCCGGAAGGCGTCACGTTTTGGAAGATCAAGCACGGCATTCGCCTCACCGGTATGCCCGCGTTCTCCAACACGCTGGCCGACACGCAAATCTGGCAGATGACCCTGTTCCTCAAGCACATGGACGCGCTCTCACCGGCCGCCGAGAAGGCTTGGAAAGCGCTCGAGAACCCAGTCCAAATCGCGCCCAAGTCGGCGCAGCCTCCACCTCGCCGGCGCGGCTAGCTACGAGCGCGGCCGCGACGGGTACGGCACGGCGCGGGGTCCAAGTAGGAACGCTCTTGGCGGTATCGGCGAGAAGGAGACTCCGGTGATACGAACGTTCTTCAAACACGGCAGTAACGCCGTATTAGTGGCGGCACTGCTCGCGGCGGCCATCGCGTTCGCGCGAGGAGCTTTGCACTTTTCGCTGCTTGGAGTGGCGATCGGCGCCGCCGTATTCTTCAGTTCGGAATACACGACGCACCGCTTTCTCTTCCACGCCAAACCCACGAGCATCCCGTTCGTGCTTCGGCTGCAGCACCTGTTGCACTACGATCACCACGTCGACCCGGCCAAGCTCGATCTGCTGTTCCTGCCGCTCTGGTTTACGGTACCGGTTGCCGCGCTGTATTTCGCCGTATATTACGCGATCGTCCGCGACGTGAGCCTCACGACGTCGCTCGTCTTCGGAAGCTTGCTCGCACTCACATACTACGAATGGGTGCACTACGTCGCGCACATCCCCTTCGTCCCAAAGACGCCGATCGGCAAATACGTGAAGAAGTACCACCTGTGGCACCACTTCAAGAACGAGCACCTGTGGTACGGCGTCACCAATCCCTCGATGGATTTCGTGATGGGCACCTACCGCAACGTCGAAGACGCCGACCGCAGCACGACCGTGCGCGAACTCTTTTAGCGTGCAGATATTTCGCGCTCGCGGGCTGGAGCAGGCTGCCGTGGTGCCACGGTGGTGGTGGGGACCTGCGATTTTTGGGCAATCGACAGGATGTCGACTTCCTTTTTCCGTTGCCCAAAAACGTAGGAGTAGGAAGCGCGCAGGATGCGCGCTGACGAACGGTCCCCACCACCATCGTGGCACCACGGCAGCCTGCTCCAGTCGCAGGCCATGAGCTTCATCCTCAAGTGGCTGGGCGTCGGAAAGCCGCCGCCGCGCGTCGGTTTGCGCCCGCAACGGGTCGTCGAACTTGCGTTAACACGCGAGGCGGCGCGCGAGCGCATCGTGGATGCGTTGCTGCGCGTGCTCGGTGCGAACGTCTACGTTGACGATCCGGCGACGTACACGATTGAAGCCGGATTCGGCCTCGTGAACAACGAGCGCGTTCGTTGCACGCTGACCGCCTTGGAAGATGCGCGCACGCAGGTGCGCATCGAGGCCTTGTTTCGTGCCGGTGCGCAAGTGCCGGCGGAGTCGCGCGCGGTCGACGCGCTTGCGGCCGCGCTCGCTAGCGAGCCGTGATGCGTTCGAAGCCGGTGTAGCGGCGTAGCGCCTGCGGGATTACGATCGATCCGTCGGCCTGTTGGCCGTTCTCCATGACGGCGAGCAGGGTACGCCCCACGGCTAATCCGGAGCCGTTGAGCGAGTGGACGAATTCCGGTTTGCTCTTGGCGTCGCGTCGCACGCGAATTCCCGCGCGGCGCGCTTGAAAATCCGTGCAGTTCGAACACGAGCTGATCTCGCGATAGGATTGCGAGCTGGGAACCCAGACTTCGATATCGTACGTTTTGGCGGAATTGAAACCGACGTCGCCCGCGCACAGCGACATCACGCGGTGCGGCAGTTCGAGCTCTTCGAGCAGCGATGCCGCGTGTTGCGCGAGCTGTTCGAGCGCATCGAACGATTGCTCCGGCAAGCTCAGCCAAACCATTTCCACTTTTTCGAACTGGTGTTGGCGGATCAGGCCGCGCGTATCCTTGCCTGCCGCGCCGGCCTCTTTACGGAAGCAGGGCGAGTATGCGGCGAAGCGTCGCGGTAACGTGTCGGCGCCGAGAATTTCGTCGCCGTGCAGCGCGGTGAGCGGCACTTCGGCGGTGGGAATCATGAAGAGGTCGGCGTCTTGGTCGGTAAACATCGCGTCCGCGAATTTGCTGAGCTGTCCGGTCGACCACATCGTCTGTCGCGTTACCAGGTACGGCGGGGCGATCTCGGTGTAGCCGCGGTCGGCCGCGCGATCGAGGAAGAACTGCACGATGGCGCGCGAGAGCCGCGCGCCCGCCCCCTTGAGCACCGCGAAGCGGCTGCCGGAGAGCTTTGCGGCGCGTTCGAAATCGAGGATGTCCAGCGCTTCGCCGAGTTCCCAATGGGGCTTCGGTTCGAAATCGAATGCGCGTGGGTTTCCCCACGAGCGCACCACGACGTTGTGCGTCTCGTCGCGTCCGTCGGGCACCGAATCGTCCAACACGTTGGGCGTCTGCTCCAACAGCGTACGCAATGCCGAACCGGGGGTCTCGGGCGAGCGTTCGCGCGCGGCTTCTTCGAGCGCGGTAATCTCGGCCGAGAGCGCGTCGATGCGCGGGCGAAGCTCGCGCGCCGCCGCGGCTTTATCGGCGGCCTTGCCGATCTCTTGGGAGATTCGGTTCTTTTCGGCTTGCCGTTGTTCCAGCGTAGTGAGTGCCGAGCGGTACTCCGCGTCGAGGCGAAGAACGTCGTCGACGAACGACGGGTCGATACCGCGGCGCTCCGCGGAGCGTCGAACGCGGTCGGGATCGCGACGTACGAGAACGATATCGAGCATGAAGAAGCGCGCCTTTACTCAATCGCCGACCGCACTCCTACCCGGAGCCGGATTCGAGACCGCAAAACTGCTCTCGCCCAATGAGGCGATTGCGGCCTATTTCGAGCGCGTGCCCATCGGGCCGCTCGGGGTGGAGCGCGTGCCGCTAGCGATGGCCTTCGGACGCATCCTGGCGGAGCGCTTGGATGCAGACGCCGATTACCCCAATGCGGCGCGCTCGTCGATGGATGGATTCGCGCTCGAAGCCGGCGCTACGCCGGGAGCGTTCGCGCTGGCCGGGGAGATTCGCATGGGGAGTGCTTGGGGCACGCGGCTGGCGGCGGGTTCTGCCCTGCGGATCCCCACCGGCGGCGTGCTTCCCGAGGGTGCGGATGCGGTGGTGCCGATCGAAGATGCGCGCGTTGAGGGCGGCCGGGTCTGGGTCGATGCGCCGGTCCCGAGCGGCGACTGTATCAGCCCCCAGGGCGGCGACATGCGGCGCGGCGAGCCGGTGCTGCCGGCCGGCCGGCGAATCGGCGCGCCCGAGCTCGGCGTGCTGGCGACCCTTGGGGTGGAGGACGTACCGGTATTGCGCCGTCCGATGCTTGCGGTGATTTCGAGCGGGGATGAATTGATCGAGCCCGGCCGGGCTCCCGCGCCCGGGCAGATCCGCGATTCCAATCGTTACGCCATAGCGGGGGCGCTGCAAGCGATGGGCGCCGCCGTCCGCCATTATCCGATCGTCCCCGACCTCCCGGGAGCGCTCGAAGCCGCTTTGCGCGAGGCCCTTACGGAGTGCGACGGAGCGATGCTTTCCGGCGGTTCGTCGGTCGGCGAGCGCGATCTCACCCCGGATGCGCTGGCCGCGCTGGGTGACCCCGGCGTCGTGGTACACGGCCTGCGGGTGAAGCCGGGCAAGCCGACGGTACTCGGAGCGGTCGGCCTGAAACCGATTATCGGGCTCCCGGGCAACCCCACCTCCGCGCTGGTCATCCTCGAGGCGGTGGTGGCACCGATCGTCGCGGCGCTGGTCGGGGCTCCGGTGCTGAAAAACACCGTCGATGCCCGTCTGGACGGGCCGATGCGCAGCGTCGCCGGCTGGACCTGGTACCTTCCGGTCAGCCTCGAGGATGAGCTGGGCGACTGCGTGGCGCATCCCCTCCCCTTGCGCTCGTCCGCGGTCAGTCTTACGGCGCGGGCGGCAGGGTATGTCATCATGGACGAGCGCGATGAGGTCTTCGAGGCTGGCGACCGCGTTCGTGTCTACCGATTCTTTTAAGGCAGGAGGCCGCACGGTACCAGCACGGTGATTCGACCCGCACCCGCCATTGAGGCAATTCCCCCAACCACACCTTTTATCGGCCCCGAGCAGTTGATGCGCGATTCGGGCTTGAGCGAGCTCGTGCGTTTAGGCGCCAACGAGAGCGCCTTCGGCCCTTCTCCTAAGGCGGTCGAGGTGATGGCGGCTGCCCTGCCGCACCTGTGGTGGTACGGCGATCCCGAATCGTATGAATTGCGCGAGGCGCTCGCGGCAAAACACGACTGTTCGATCGAACAGATCGTCGTCGGCTCGGGTATCGATGATCTCATGGGGCTAGCGGTGCGGGCGTTCGTGCCGCCCGGTGGCCGTGCCCTTACGACCGCCGGTAGCTATCCGACGTTCAACTACCACGTTACGGGCTACGGCGGAGCGTTGAGCTTCGCTCCGTACCGCGACGACGGCACGGTCGATCTGGACGCGCTCGTTGAGATCGCGCGGCGCGAGCGGCCGCAGGTGCTCTATCTTGCGAATCCCGATAACCCGAGCGGCTCGTTTGCGGCCCGAGCGCGCGTGCAAGCGTTCTACGAAGCGCTACCGCACGATACGCTCCTCTTTCTGGATGAAGCCTACGGCGATTTCGTCGATCCCGGCGACATACTGCCGGCGCATCTCGAAGACCGGCTCGTGCGCACGCGCACGTTTTCGAAGGCGTACGGCATGGCGGGCGCGCGGATCGGTTACGCGATCTCGAGCGAGCGCAACGTGCAAACATTCCAAAAAATCCGCTTGCACTACGGCGTGAATCGCAACGCCCAGGTGGGAGCGCTGGCCTCGCTCGCCGACCCCGCCTTTCATGCAAGCGTCGTGCGGGAGACCGCGGTCGCTCGCGAAGCGTATTACGCGCTTGGAACGGAGCTGGGCGTCCCGACGCTGCCCTCGCTCACGAACTTCGTACTCTTCGATTGCGGATCGGTCGCGCGCGCGAACCGGGTGATGGCCGAACTGCTCAAGCGCGGCGTATGGATTCGCAAACCGGCCGTCGCTCCGCTCGATCGCTACGTGCGGGTGAGCGCGGGAACCGCCCCGATGCGCGCGGCTTTCGCGCAGGCGCTCCGCGACGTGTTGGCGCAGGTGCCGGTATGACCCGCTTCGCGATCCTTTCGGATATTCACGGCAATCTCGAATCGTTACAGCGGGCCCTCGCACTAGTCGACCCCGACGATTCCGTGCTGTGTTTGGGCGACACCGTGGGCTACGGCCCCAATCCGAACGAATGCGTGCGCATCATTCGCGAGCGCTCCGCGAACGCCGTGTTGGGTAACCACGATTTGGCCGCGCTCGATAACTACGGCGTCGAGTATTTCAACGATTTAGCGAAGGCCGCGATCTCCTGGACGCAGGGCGTTCTCGACGAAGAGAATCGTGCGTGGCTCAACGGCCTCGCGTATGAATTGCGCTTTCCCGAGTTTTTGCTCGTTCACGGCGCTCCGGTCAATTACTTCGAGTACATCCTCGACAAACGCTCCGCCGCTAAGGCGTTCGATAATACGGACGCGGCGATCACGTTCATCGGACACACCCATATCGCCGAGTATTGGGAGCGGGAGCCGGACGGCACCATCAATCACAAGCACATGCAGCACGGCGGGGAATTGATTCTCTCACCCGATAACCGGTACATCATCGATGTGGGTAGCGTCGGCCAGCCGCGCGACCTCAACCCGCAAGCTTCGTTCGTGTTCTACGAATCCGAGCGCAAGCGGGTGGAGTGGGTACGATACGATTATCCGATCGACGAAGTACAGCATAAAATGCACGAAGTGCATCTCCCGGATTATCTTGCCCTGCGATTGGAAGCCGGACGTTGAGCGAACTCGTTCCCATCGACGACGGCAATTGCTTCGCGTGCGGCCCGGAGAACGCGATCGGGTTGCACCTGCACTTCGAACCGAATCCAAACGGCGAGGGCGTTCGCTCGCGCGCGACGTTACCGGAGCAGTTCCAAGGCTGGCGCTCGATCGCGCACGGCGGCATCGCGATGTCGCTCTTGGATGAAGCGATGGCGCATGCGGCCGGATTCGCCGGCCACCGCGGCATGACGGCGAGTATGAACGTGCGCTTTCGTAAGCCCGTGCCGATCGGCAAACCCGTTGAAATTTTCGGGCGCGTTGCTTGGGAACGACGCAACGTCTTGGGCCTGGAAGCGCGCGTGCTCGACGAGCATGGGACGCTGCTGGTGCAAGCCGACGGCCACTTCGTCTCGATGGGTCCGCTCGATGCCGCCGACGATCGCCGCAATCCCGCCGCAGCGAGCTAAGCGATGGCGAAGATGAAGCAGCAGCGTCAGGCTGCGCAAGATAAAAGCCCGCACCAACGCACGCCCTCGATCGATAACCGGCGCGCGCGGCACGAATATCATATTTTGGAATCGCTCGAAGCGGGCTTGGAACTCACGGGGACCGAGGTGAAATCGATCCGCCAGGGAGGCGTGAGCATCACCGAGGCGTACGCGCGTTTTCGCGACGGCGAGGCGTGGCTGTTGAGCATGCACATCCCGGCCTACAAGCAGGGCAGCTTTTCCAACGTCGATCCCAACCGCCCGCGTAAGTTGTTGCTGCACCGCGAGCAGATTCAAGAACTGATGTCCAAGGTCAAAGTGAAGGGCCTCACCATCGTCCCGCTGCGGATGTACTTTACGCGAGGCGTCGTCAAGGTCGAGATCGGTTTGGCGCGCGGCAAAAAAGTCTGGGACAAGCGCGAAGATATCGCCAAGCGCGACGTGGAGCGCGAGATCGCTCGCCATGTGCGCTAGCACAGGCGCGGTGCGCGGCTAAATGCGCGGGGCGCGGCCGGGCGCTACGATCGAACGCGCGCTGCAGGAGGGCCCGGCGATCCATAGCGGCGACCGCGTGCTCGTTGCGTGCAGCGGCGGCCCCGATTCGGTCGCGCTGGCCGCGGCGGTGCACGCGATGTCCGTGCCGATGGATCTGCACGTGGCGCTCGCGTACGTGCACCATGCAACCCGGGAATCCGCCTGGCAGGACGAGGCGGTGGTGCTGCGCGTGGCGGCAAGCCTGGGCGTTCCGGTTCGTATTGCAGCGCTCGAAACCGGTCCCGGCGACGAAGCCGCGCTACGCGATCGGCGCTACGCCGCGCTGGGCGCCGTCGCCCGCGAGCTCGGCAGCTCGGTCGTCGCGACGGGGCACCATGCCGCCGACCAGAGCGAGAGCGTCCTGCTCGCCCTCTTCCGAGGAACCGGCCCGCAGGGCTTGGCCGGGATGCGCCCGCGCAGAGCACTCGAGCCGGGCCTGGACCTCGCGCGCCCGTTCCTGCGGGTCGCCCCCGAGCGGTTGCTCGCCTACTGTGTGAGCTCGGGCTTGCCGTATGCGGTCGATCCGGGGAATGCCGACGCGCTTCTTCGCCGCAACGCGATCCGGTCGGCGCTGGCCGCGCTGCGGCCCCTCTTCGCGGGGTTGGACGAAGCGGTGGCCCGAGCCGCCGATCTCATCGGCGACGAGATCGATGCTTCCGGGCGTTCCGGGTTGCGCCGCCGGGTGCGCACGGCCGTGGCGGAGCAGGAAGGCCTGCGCGACCTCGACTTCGTCCACGTGGAAGAGGCCGTTCGCGCAATCGAGCGCGGCGGCTCGGGGGAGTTCCATATGAAGCGCGGCATCGCGCTACGCATCGAAGGCGGGTCCATCTCCGTTATAAAGAAGGACGCATGAGTACCACCACAACCTATGACGAAGCGATCGAGCGCACGCTCTATACGCGCGAGGAGATCGCGCAGGCCGTCGGCCGGCTGGCTGCCGAGATCGCCCGCGACCACGCGAGGCAACCGCTACTGCTGCTGGGCGTGTTAAAGGGAGCACTCTACGCTGCCGTGGACCTGGCCCGAGCGATCGCCCGCGTCCCCGACGGCCCGAGTGAAATCTTTGTGGACTATTTATGCGTATCGAGTTACGGCAACGCAACCCGCTCGAGCGGGGAGGTGCGAATGCTCAAGGACACCAGCGTGCCGGTAGCCGGGCAAAACGTCGTGATCGTCGAAGATATCGTCGATAACGGCCTCACGCTCCAGTACCTCCAGGCGTTACTCCGCGGGCGCAACCCCGCGCGTCTACGCAGTTGCGTCCTTTTCGATAAGCCCTATCATCGCCTCGTCGACGTCCCCATCGATTACGTGGGGCTTCGCTCCCCCGACGAGTTCGTCGTAGGTTACGGTTTGGATTACCAGGAACTCTTCCGGAATCTGCCTTACCTTGCGCAACTCCGCGCCCAAGTTTTTTCTCAGGAAGGTTAGCGGTTCAATCAACGTGACCAAGCACATCCGATCGATTCTCCTCATTGTCCTGGCCGTCATCGCGGTGTTCATCATCGTCGAGAAGTACGTCCAGCCCGGTGAGGCGGCGACGCGTCTGGACTACGGCGCATTCTATAACAAACTCGAAGCGGGGCAGGTCGCCTCATTCCACGCGACCGGTCTCCAAGCGTCGGGCGGCCTCACCACGCCGGCCGGTGCGAAGTACACGGTCTCGCTTCCGAATACCGACCAAACGTTCGTCAACTTCGTTCGGCAACACGTCAAGAACGGCGCGGTCAGCTTCGATCAGCAGACCAACGCGGGGCTTCTGGGCAACTTGATGTCGCTCGCGCCGCTGCTGTTGATGGCGCTGTTCGTGTTCTTCATTTTGCGACAGGCGCAGAGCGGGGGAAGCCAGGCGATGTCGTTCGGCCGCTCCCGCGCGAAGATGCAGTCTGAGAATCGGCCGAAGGTGACGTTCGCGGATGTGGCCGGCGTCGACGAGGCCAAGGAAGAGCTGGCGGAGATCGTCGACTTCCTGAAATATCCCAAGAAGTATCAAGCGCTGGGCGCGCGCATTCCGAAGGGCGTGTTGCTGCTCGGCCCTCCGGGCACGGGTAAGACGCTGCTCGCTCGCGCAATCGCAGGCGAAGCGGGCGTACCGTTTCTTTCGATCTCCGGTTCCGACTTCGTTGAAATGTTCGTCGGCGTCGGCGCATCGCGCGTGCGAGATCTGTTCGATCAAGCCAAGAAGTCTGCGCCGTGCATCGTCTTCATCGATGAAATCGATGCCGTCGGCCGCCAGCGCGGCGCCGGCCTGGGCGGCGGACACGACGAACGCGAGCAGACGCTCAACCAATTACTCGTCGAGATGGATGGGTTCGATCAGAACGTCGGCGTGATTCTCATCGCCGCGACCAATCGAGCCGACGTGCTCGACCCGGCCCTGTTGCGTCCCGGCCGCTTCGATCGGCAGATCGTGGTCGGTCGCGCCGACTTCAAAGGTCGCGAGAAGATTCTCGAAGTGCACGCGCGCAACAAACCGCTCTCCAAAGAAGTCTCGCTGGAAACCCTGGCGAAGCGCACCCCCGGCTTCTCGGGCGCGGATCTTGAAAATCTGCTCAACGAGGCGGCACTGCTCGCCGCGCGCCGAAACAAGAACCTGATCGAGATGATCGATTGCAACGAAGCGATCGATCGCGTGATGGTCGGCCCCGAGCGCAAATCGCTCGTGATGTCGCAAAAAGAAAAAGAGAACACCGCGTACCACGAATCCGGCCACGCGATTCTCGGCGGCCTGCTCGAGAAATCCGATCCGGTGCATAAGGTGACGATCATCCCGCGCGGTATGGCGCTGGGCATCACTTGGTCGCTCCCCGAAGACGATCGCCACAGTCGCACCAAAGAAGAGTTGCTCGCCGATATCACGATGGCGCTCGGCGGACGTCTGGCCGAAGAAATTAAATTCGGCGACGTAACGACCGGCGCCAGCAACGATTTCGAAAAAGCGACCCAACTCGCGCGCGCCATGGTCACGCAGTACGGCATGAGCGAACTCGGCCCGATTCAGTACGGCCGTGGTTCGCATCAGGTCTTCCTCGGCCGCGATTTCGGCGACGAGCGCAACTACTCCGAAGAGATCGCGAGCAAAATCGATGGAGAGGTGCGCCGCATCATCGAGTCGTGTTTCGATAAGGGCCGTTCGATGCTCACCGAACATTGGGCCAAAGTGGAACGCATGGTCGCCTCGCTGATGGAGTACGAAACCGTCGACGCCGATGAAGTGATGGCGATTTTGAACGACAAGCCGTTCGATCATACGCCGGGAAGCGGCGCGGTTGCGGCGGATGCGGCGCCTGCGGCTCCCCCGGTCGCCGAGGAACCGCGTCGCACCGAGCCGACGCGCTTGCCTCCCACGATTTCGCCGGAACCTGCATGAGCTTGCGGATGCGTCTCGCCGCGCTGACGCTCTTGGGGAGCCTCTGCGCGTCAGGCCTGCCGGCGATAGCCGCCGACGGGGCGATACAACAGCAGGGCACGCTGCCGCACGGCGGTTCGTACATCCTCTACCGCGATCCGACCATCGCTTCCGCCGCGATCGATCTGTGGTTTCGAGCGCCGGGTGCCGGATACGATAATGCGAAACCGGGGCTCGCGCGCGTGGCCGCAATCGCCGCGGCGGCGGCGCGCTTGGAGAGCGGTACATCGCTCGCGGAAACTATTCGTACCGCGGGCGGGACGCTCGCGGTCAACGTCTATCCCGATATCGTCGGCGTGAGCGTGCTCGTCCCAGCCACGGTTGCGCGGCGAGTCATCGCGTCGATGACGGCGGCGTACTTCGCTCCGGCGATCGACGATGCATCGGTCAAAACCGCGGTACGCGACACGGCGGTGCTCTCGGTGCAGCAGCATTATTCCGCCGTGCAGTCGCTCCATAATGCGCTGTTCGCGCAAATCTTTTCCGGCGGACCAGCGCACATCGCGCCGATTCCCGGAACGTTGACGCAGGTTTCCGGCATCACCGAAGCGGACGTGAAGGCGTTTGCAAAGCGCGCGTTTGTTTCGAGCAATGCAACGTTGACGATCGTGGGCGACGTCGCGCCCTCAAGCATCGAGGCCGTGACGGCTGGAACGCCCGGTCCGAGCTCGGAGCCGATCGATTCCCCGCTCGCCAAACCGCTACCGGAGCCGACCAGTCTCCCGGGTAGCGTCGGCGGCATCGGTCTAGCTTGGGTCGGTCCGCCGATTCGCGACGAAAAGGCCGCGACCGCGATGGATTTTATTTCGGATTATCTCTTTCGTTACCGTACCGGGATCCTCGCGAAGGCCATCGATGCCTCCGGCGATACATACGTGACCGGCCAGTTCATCACGCTGCACGACCCGGGCGTCATGCTCATCACCGTCGGCGGAGCGAACGCGGAGATCGCCAAAACACAAGTGATCGACGCGCTTGCGAAACTCGAGCAGCCGCTCGACGACGCAACGTTCGCGGCGGCGCGCAACGCCTTTCTCTACCATCTGGCCGCCGATACGCAGACGCCGACCGGGCAATCCGATAACCTTGGATGGTATGCCGCCGAAGGGAATGCGGCGTACGCTCCCGGCGATACCAGCGGTGCGTACCGCGCTCAAGCGCGTTCGCTCGATCCCGCCTACGTCGCTTCGATCGTCAAGCAGTTCCTCACGCATCCGGTGATCGTCCAACTCGTGCCGAACGCCAAGGAGTCTTCGTGATCTCGTACCTTCGTCCGAGCGCTCTGCTCTGCGCGGCCCTCTTCGTCTGCTCGCCGTTCGCGGCTCGGGCGGCCGGTACCACGACGCTCGACCGCAGCGGAGGCGTGACGTTTATCCGGCAGCAGGATGCCGCATCGTCGTTGGTCGGCGTGGACGTGGTCGTTCGGGCCGGGCTCGACCGTCAGACGCTGCGCCAGAACGGCTTGGCGGCACTGGTCGCGCAAACGATTCTGCGAACGCCCGTTGCCGGCTCGAAGACGTCGCTGCTGGACGCGATCGCGGCGCAGGGCGGTTCGATCCATTTCTCCGTCGATCCGACGGACGTGCGTTTCTACGTCGCGGCATTGCCGTCTTCGGGAGACGCCGTGCTCTCGATGTTTGCGCGTGCGCTTGCGGCTCCGGCGTTCGACCCCGTGACCGTGCGGACGGCGCGAGCCGACCTCTTCGCCAGAATCGCGCACAAGCAGAGCGCAGCTTTGGCAGTCGGTTTAGATATGCTGCACCGTGCCGGCTCGGACGCGGCTAACGCCGCCTTGCCGAGCCTGGGCACGAGCGCGTCGCTGGCGCAACTGGTGCCTGACGACGTGCGGGCTTTCTACGGCAAGTATTATCGCCGAGGCGATGCGTACGTGAGCGCCGTCGGACGAATCGATGCCTTAGGGCCCCAGACCCTCGCACAAGTGGGGGACGCGCTTGCTCCCGGCTCGACCACCGCGATCGCCGTGCATATCGCGCCGCTGCACGGTACGTCGCGCCAACTCGTCGCGCATCGCGACATCCAAGCCCCATGGCTGATCGCTCAGTACGCCGCTCCGGATGCGAAGAGCAAGGATTTTGGGCCGATGCTCGTGCTC